>NZ_JBLBUE010000140.1:0-9603 GCF_047290655.1 Alteromonas sp. AMM-1
GTCAGGCCAGCATTTTGCCTTCGGCTTCCTTCAGATTTCACCTCGCGATGAACACCCTTGCCGTTCGGCTAGCACTTCCCCTTGCCGGGTGTGCAGAGGACTTTCACCTCCAAGTCATCAACTCACCACCACAGTAAGTCGAACAGTGTTAAAACACTACGCGCCATGCCCGGCGCACAAAAACAAAAGGCCGACAACGTCGACCTTTCTAACTATTTGTAGTAATTATAGTTTACGTCGACGACGCTGAAACATAAACAGAGCAGCAAATGCCCATGCACCTGCCATTGCGGGTGCGGCTACTTCCTGACTTCTGGCCATAATCCGCAGGGTTTCAGTGAAGCCCTGATTCACACTAAAGGTAAGTGTGTCCGACGCGTACAATCCTCCGCTGATGAAGCAAAAATCGTCAGGGTTGGTTACCGTCATACAATCTACCGACAAACCACTGTGCTCATCCTGATAATAAAAAAACGTTTTATCGCTGCCAGAATGCATAGTAACATCTACTGTAATACTGTATTCCCCAACCGGCATATCAAACGGAATAGCGGCATTTAAAAACACCATGCCCTGCTCTGAATACTCCTGATATCCATATTCATCGGTGTAAAGATACTGACTGCCACCTGTGTGGTCTATTGAGGTATCTGCATCCGTAAACTGCCACATTTGCCCTGCGGCATTACTGAGTGTCCAGGTAATATCATAACTGGCGGCGCCTACCAAATAAGCGAAAAAGCTGCCAAATGCAAAGAGATTCTCGTCGGTATAAAACTCATAACTACATCCACCCCAAACCGGTAAATATTCTGGCGGTGTATTGTTATACGTATCGTAATCCATTTCCTGATAGCAACCACGCCCGGGCACCGGTAATAAATGTTGGTTGCCTGACGTAAACCCGTATTTCGGGGCCTGACTCATCACAGTTTGGTAATCATATGCCGACAATGTGGTGCCATAGGGCCCCATCACTGTATCCGCATCATTGATAAGATAATAACTTTGTGGCGCGGTAGAGGTAGGAGAACCTCGCCCCCCGCTTCGAATTAACGCTGACTCTGCAATGGTGGAATACAACATTCCGGACATGACAACTAACAGTAATACTCGATTTCTGAACTTCAACATGGCGTGCTCCTGCCAACGACCGACGGTCTTGTGTGTGGTGTAATTGCTGCTTTTATTTTTATTGTGTCTGTTATCCTAGACTACTCGACCAAGCCGCACAATTTTTAATCAACAGATTAGACCAATTTCGCCACTTTTCGGTTGATGACAGGTTGAATACGATCAGTATGTCCCGACTATCTGGTGCAGATGTTATGCTATTTATCAGACGATGTTGCCACCACTGGCAAAAATGACACTGGCATGTCATCAGGCTGCAATCTGATTGAATTACAGTACCCCAAAGAGGAGAACAATTATGCGAATGCTTCACACCATGTTGCGAGTCAAAGACTTAGACACGTCACTGGCCTTTTATACTGAAACCATGGGCATGAAATTGCTGCGTACCAGCGTAAACGAAGAATATAAATATACGCTGGCATTTGTGGGTTATGCTGATGAATCGGAACAAGCCGTACTGGAATTAACCTACAACTGGGACACGAATCAGTACGACATGGGCACCGCTTATGGGCATGTGGCCTTTGCCGTTGACGATATTTACCGCTTCTGCGAACAACTGGAAGCCAAAGGCGCTGATGTATACCGCAAACCCGGACCCGTAAAAGGCGGTAAAACGGTTATTGCCTTTGTACGCGACCCGGATGGTTATGCCATCGAACTCATTCAACCGGAATAACTGACTATGCGTGTAGCCCGATTATTTTCTGTTTTTTTGATAACGTCAGCAAGCCTGTCGATGTCGGTACAGGCATTCGAGATCATCGCTCACCGGGGCGCCTCAGGGTATCTGCCTGAGCACACTCTGGAAGCCATGGCACTGGCGCATGCACAAGGGCCGGATTACATTGAACAGGATCTGGTGCTCACACGCGATAGCCAGCTGGTTGTGCTACACGATATTCATTTGGAGACCGTGACCGACGTAGAGCAGAAATTTCCAGAACGTGCGCGGGAAGATGGCAGGTACTATGCCCTGGACTTTTCACTGGCGGAACTAAAAACCCTGCATGTGCATGAACGCCAGAATGCCGACGGCACGCCCGTGTTTTCCAATCGGTATGCGGGCAATGGGCACTTCACCATCGCCACCTTTGAAGAGCAGCTCACCACAATAGCTGAACTGAATCGACTGACAGGCCGCAATATTGGCTATTACCCGGAAATAAAGTCGCCCGCCTGGCATCGTGCAGAAGGTTATGACATCAGTTCGCTGGTGCTGGCAACACTGCGAAAATACGAACTGGACTCTCCAACTGCCCCTATTTTTTTACAGTGTTTCGACTTTGCCGAAGTGAAGCGCCTGCGCAACGAACTGGGTGCAAAAGTGAAAATGGTTCAACTGATTGCAGATGATGAGTGGGGTGAATCCCCCACCGATTACGGCGCCCTTAAAACCCCGCAGGGAATGCAGGAAGCGGCAAAGTACGTGCAAGGCATCGGCCCCTGGCTAGGCCATGTTACACAGTCCAGCAACCCGGCTTCATTTGAATTGGCCGACTGGGTTAAAGCCGCTCAGGCAGAAGGGCTGTACATACACCCCTACACCTTCCGACTCGACGCGCTCCCCCCCGGCATAACCGCAGAGCAACTACTGCAGTTAATTGTAGGCAAATGGCAATTTACCGGCCTGTTTACCGATCAGGTGCCGCCAGTAAAGGCGTTTGTTGAACGCTCTACCGACTGATTTTTTTAAAGACGCTAACATGAAAACGGCCGCTTTTTGCGGCCGTTTTCAACTAAACCAGTTCACACTTAAGACTTTGCCAGCCTAACCACTACGCGGCGGTTTGTAGCCCGCGAATGACTGTTGGTATTCGGGGATATATGGCGCTTCTCACCATGGCCGGTAATTTCAATCCGCTCTGGATTCACCCCTAAACTGGTGAGATAACTTTTAACTTCATCTGCGCGGCGAACCGACAATTGCTGGTTATTCCACGAACCGCCATAGCTATCGGTGTAACCGTCTAATAATACCAGTTCAAGATTGTTGTCTTCGCGCAGGTAATCGCCAATCATGGCCAACCGCTTCTTAGAGTATTTAGACAGCTCTACACTGTTTTTCTCGTAGCTCAGTACCGTATAGCTGATGTCGTCAAAGCTGTAAGGCAGCAAATTTGACACACAACTTACAAACTCCTGATACACGGGCATAAAGTTACTGGCATTTAGCCCCACTGCTACTTTGTCAGCCGGGTTGTACCAGTCCTGATAATAAATTGTGGGCCAGAAACCTTTTTCCAGTTCACTGAGCATGGTCCAGGCCGTGTCTTCGGGTAAATCACCATCGTATTGCGTGCGAATGGTCATATCAGCGATTTGACGTGCACGCTCTCCAGGCATCCAGGCTGGCGGCACAGAATATACCGTTGCCGTATCAAAACGCTTAGGTAAACGCTGCATGTCCAGTACAAACTCCATATTGAGTTGTTTGGATGCAACACTGGTAAACTGCGCTTCGCCGTAACCAGGCAGCGCGTGCGACAAGGTACAGCTCAACCGTGACGGTTCACTGATCTGCCAATTGGATGTTTCTACCGCAGCGTGATACTGACGCAACGCCCCCTGAGCAGAGAGCGCCGTTAAGCCCAACGCCAACAAAATTGACCTACGCAAAATGGATTTACCCATAATAGCCTCTGAATATGCCTCGTTACCTTATCGACAATCGCCGAGAAAAGTTTAGTTGCGGGTAGATACTCTCGCTTAATGTTGACATAATTTGCCCCTGAATGAGAACTGACTTTACGTTTAATTCGCGACATCCGCGATATTCGATTCGTCCACAACGTTTTTTTGAGTGATATGTCCCACACTAAACCTCAGCTAGTAAACCGTTTCAGAGGCTATTTCCCTGTTATTATCGACGTTGAAACCGCCGGCTTTAACGCCAATACCGACGCCTTATTAGAAATTGCCGCGGTCACCCTGCACATGGACGAAAATGGCATGCTGCACCCGGATCAAACTTATCATGCCCATATCCATCCATTTGAAGGGGCTAATCTGGAGCCAGCGGCACTGGAGTTTAATGGTATTGATCCGAACTGTGCGTTGCGCGGCGCCATTGACGAAGACGAAGCCATAAAAGAACTGTGTAAGACCATTCGCAAACAACAAAAAACAGCAGAATGCCAGCGTTCCGTCATTGTGGCTCACAATGCCAATTTTGATCAGAGTTTTGTGAACGCTGCCATTGAACGCTGCAATATCAAACGCACACCGTTTCATCCATTTGTATCGTTTGACACCACTACGTTGTCTGGCCTGGCTTTAGGCCAAACCGTATTAGTAAAAGCCTGTCAGGCAGCGGGAATTGCCTTCGACCAGAAAGAGGCCCATTCCGCATTGTATGATGCCCAAAAAACGGCTGAACTATTTTGCTATATCGTGAATCGGTATGCGTCATTAGGCGGCTGGCCACTTCCTTAGGGCCTGTTTACCTTTGCTGTGCACTTTTGCAGCAGTCCGTAGCCGATGGGGCCGTCATGAAAGCATTTTACTCTTTGTCACAGCCCTTCGACGTAGAACAACTATGCCTTCAGAGCTGTTTCGCGATTAAAATGCTTTCATATAGACCAAAAGTTGTACAGCAAAGGTAAACAGGCCCTGGCAACTCAAACGTTAAATAGTTGTAAAAAATCATTGTATCTTTGCTATTGAGTTGTACACTTACAAAAACTTAAACGATTAAGATACAACTATGCTAAGTAATAAATTACTGCTTTGGAGCATTACTGTTGCCTGTGCCGGTTTCTTATTTGGTTTTGATACGGCTGTTATTTCAGGTGCCGACCAGCCTATTCAGGCGCTCTGGCAAACCTCTGACATCACACACGGGTTGTTCATCATGTCCTCTGCCCTATGGGGCACTGTAATTGGTGCACTGGGCGCGAATATCCCCTGCGACCGCTTTGGTCGCAAACCCACCTTAATCGCCATTGGCATATTGTATTTACTCTCGGCGCTGGGTTCTGCGCTGGCAAACGACCCGGTGACGTTCAGTTTGATGCGATTTATTGGCGGTATTGGCGTGGGTGTTTCATCAATAGCCGTGCCTGCTTACATTGCGGAAATTGCGCCAGCCGCCAATCGAGGCCGGTTGGTGGCGCTTTATCAGTTTCAAATCGTATTCTGATCGCCTTTCTCTCTAATTATTTGTTAGCGGGCGTATTTGCTCTGGATTGGCGTTGGATGCTGGGCATTGAGGCGCTGCCCGCAGCAATTTATCTGCTGTTGGTGATATTTGTGCCTGAAAGTCCTCGCTGGTTATTGCTTCACAAACAGGATCACCAGGCCGCAAATCAGATTCTTCATGCGGTTGGCGAAGCTAATCCACAGCAACTTATAAATCAAATCGAAAGCGAACATCAACAACGTGCCAGCGAGCGCTTGTTCAGCCATGCATACCGTTGGCCGGTGTTACTGGCATTTCTCCTGGCCCTATTTAATCAATTATCGGGGATAAACTTCGTTATTTACTTTGCGCCGCGTATTTTTAGTTTGGCCGGTCTGGATAGCAGTGCGGCCTTGTTGTCCAGTGCAGGCATTGGCTTAGTCAACTTATTGTTTACGGTACTGGGCATGGTACTCATTGATAAAGCTGGCCGAAAAACGCTGCTTATCATAGGTTCAATAGGTTACATTGCTTCCCTGGCAGCACTCACTATTGCATTCCATTTATCGTTGGCTGGCAATCTGGTAGTGGCGTTTATTTTCATGTTTATTGCGTCACATGCCGTTGGTCAGGGTGCCGTGATTTGGGTGTTTATCTCTGAAATATTCCCCAACTCCGTTCGCACCAAAGGGCAAAGTCTGGGATGTGGTACGCACTGGGTACTGGCTGCACTCATCACTCTGGTGATGCCAATGGTATTGGGCGCATTTACCCCCACGATGATTTTTGGCTTTTTCACTGTGATGATGGTATTGCAATTAATGTGCGTGCTGAAGCTGTTCCCGGAAACCCGGGGCAAGTCAATTGAGGAACTGGGAATCGCTCTCTCCAACAGCCGTTGAAAAACGAAAAAGGCGCCAAACGGCGCCTTTTCACATATAAATCGGTAAGCTTACAGCTCTTCTGATTTCTCAGCCAGGTACTTAGCAACACCTTCTGGGCTTGCATCCATACCAGATTTGCCTTGAGTCCAGCCAGCAGGACATACTTCGCCGTGCTCTTCGTGGAACGCCAGCGCGTCAACCATGCGCAGCATTTCGTCGATGTTACGGCCCAGAGGCAGATCGTTTACTACCTGGTGACGTACCATACCCGCTTCGTCGATCAGGAATGAACCACGGAAAGCAACACCGGCTTCCGGATGCTCAACGTCGTACGCCTGACAAATTTCGTGCTTCACGTCAGCAACAAGTGTGTACTTAACCGGACCAATACCACCTTGGTTAACCAGCGTGTTACGCCACGCATTGTGAGAGAATTGAGAGTCGATTGATACACCAATCACTTCAACACCGCGCTTTACAAACTCGTCGTAACGTTTGTCGAAAGCAATCAGTTCTGAAGGACATACAAAGGTAAAGTCTAATGGATAAAAGAAAACAACGGCTTTTTTACCCTTAATGGCATCGCTTAAAGAAAAGCTATCAACAATTTCACCGCTACCCAGCACGGCAGCAGCAGTAAAATCCGGGGCCGGACGGCCTACCAGTACGCTCATATTTTGCTCCACTTGTGTTTGTGATTTTTCCTGATGGCATTATTGCCAACGTTGCTCACGCGCTTGCGTCAGCTTCTCTATTATTGGTGCGCTTTTCAATAAAACAACAGCTTTCACAGAAACTTTCTGATAATCCGACCAGTTTTTTGCGCAAATCCTCGTTTACCGATACAGGCGTATTCAGTTCGCTACGAAATTGTTCATAAATCGCTACACTCATCAGCAATGAATATAACAGAGTTTTTCATGATCCTATTGAAAATGCGTTGCAAACAACATAAATAACAACTATTATCATTTGCAACATTAGTTAGAGGTTCTTTTATGTACGTGTGTATGTGCTACGGCATTACCGATACTGCTATCAAAAACGCTGTCAAAGAAGACGGTGTGGGTAACATGCGTCAGTTAAAAGAACTACTGCAAGTAGGGTCTCAGTGTGGCCGTTGTATCCAAATGGCACAACAAATCATCGACTCTACTATTATTGACGAAACGCTCTTCAAAGACGTGGGTTAATACCCAAAACGCGTAAATACTCTTGTCTCCACTATTCTAGTCTCCACACTACCATTTGGCGTTTAACGCCGCAAAATAGTAACTGCCATCAATGCCCCCCGGGCTGGTTGAAGGGTATTTTGCGCCAGCGACAAACCTATACGGGTTGATATCAGGCTGAGTATTAAACAAATTGTTTACCCCGATGGTCATACTCCACTTTGCATCAAATGCATATTGCCACCGGGCATCCAGCGTAAAACGTCCACCTGTTTCAATATCCAGTCCCGCCGCCGCATCCAGGTGATCTTCGTAAAATCCGCCGTAGTAGTTCAATCGCCAGCTTAGCTCTGTTGGGCCAAGTTGCTGATTCAGAGTAATGTTGGCTCGCCAGGCAGGCAAATTATCTTCCAGCATGCGGATTCGTTGCCGGGTGAGATTAGCGATATCGTTATTGCCGGCAGTTTGATGTAAAGACACCCGGGTAACCTGCGTATCTGTCCAGTTTATGCTTGCGAGCAAATCGTTTTGCCAGTTACCCAGTGGAAAACGCCAGTGAAAAATCATGTCCATTCCACGAGTAAGCGTGTCAAAGTCATTGGTGAAATACTTGGCACTACGGTAGGTTTCAGCTTCTTTAAACCCCTGTGCAAGTAGCAATTCAATGGTATCTTCTGAGAGTGGTATCGCTGACGTTGTGCTGATCCGGTCGGTAAGGCGGATTTGATAGAAATCCAGGGTAAATTGCGCCACAGACGCAACCTTGGCGACCAATCCAATACTCAGATTGGTGGACTCTTCTGGCGCCAGTGCTGACGCACCCAATAGTTCAGCAACCGGATTCGACGGCGGCAGGGTAACCTGATCTTCCAGCCCATTTAAGCCAAACTTGGTACTGATATTAATAATATTGCTTTGTCCAACGGTGGGCGCTTTATAGCCAGAACTCACTGAACTGCGCAGGGCCATATTTTGACTAAACTGCCAGCGCGCACTGAATTTACCGTCTAAATGCGTACCAAAGTCAGAGAAGTCTTCTGCGCGAATTGCGGCACCAAACAGCCAGGCCTGCGAGAAAGGAATGGTTGCATCAACATATATCGCACGATTATTGCGTTGCCACTGCCCCGACGTTTCAGGGCGATACCCCGGAAATCCGTTTGCCCCTACTGAAAACCCGGAATTAACCCCTGTGACATTTTGCGCAAACGGGCCAACAAAATAGGAGGCTTCCTCACCCTGAATTTGCTTATACAGTTCACTGCGCCACTCTATGCCCATTGCCAGCGTAACGGGTTGATGCAATTGTGCGTTGACTTCCTTTACCAAATCCAGACTGGCATTTTTCTCTAATTGCGCGGCCCCGCCAGGATTAAACGACGTGGGAGAATCAGGGCCTAGTGAAGGATTCACAGTATTGTCGATGTAATACTGAATCCCGGAATACCCTACTCCTGCGCTAATATCGTAAAACCAATCATTGCCAAGATCACCGCGGATCCCAGTATACCAGGTAGCATCTTTGACTTTGCCACCAAAGCGCGGCGTAAATCCACCCGGAAACCATTCATTGAACGCAAAACAATTACGCCCCGTTTCAGTGCCTGAGTCGCTTATTTGCAAATACGCCGACGACGTTAACAGATTTTCCCCGGTTACGTTTACCGAAGGACATTCAATACCTTGTCCGATACCGTCTAAATCCGCAACGAGCAATGCCCGCTGACCATTTATATTATCGGTAACAAACACCCCCTGACGGGTTTGTGGATGTCGAAAATAAAACTCCCCTTCCATTTCGCGAAGGGTACCCAACGCAAAACTGTACCATTCTTTGCCATTGGAAAGTGGGATCGCCGTATTCAGTGCTAACTTAATATCACTGTCCATGTCTGCACTACCCCATTGCTGAGCAGGACTGGCGATAAACGCATTACCAGCATCAATCAGATTTTGGGCATCACTGCGCTGTACACTTCGAGAGGTAGGTTGCTGTTGCTGAAATTCGCTGCTGAAATGCAGAAATCCACCATTCTGAAAACCAATACCCTGGCTATATTGCACGCCAATCATTTCGCCATCACCTGCAGAATACTGACCGCTAGTTAAGGTAAATGAGCCGCTTTCTGGTGCGCTTTTGAGCTTAAAGTTCATCACACCGGCAATGGCATCCGATCCATATTGGGCTGCCGCACCATCGCGCAGTACTTCAACCTGTTCTATGGCGCTTACCGGTAATACGGAAATATCCGGCCCTTGTGCCCCGTCAGACAAGCCGCCGCCCAAAAAC
>NZ_JBLBUE010000141.1:0-9592 GCF_047290655.1 Alteromonas sp. AMM-1
CAGGCTTATCATCACGTTAAACACACAGTACCTTTGCTGATGGCAACAGGCAGCAGGTTACGTGATGATCAGGAGTGGTTACGCGTAGCAATTGGCGAATACATTGAAGAAGAAATGGGCCATCAGGAATGGATCCTCAACGACCTGGCAGCATGTGGCGCTAATAAAGAAGCAGCACGGCACAGTAAACCAGCGGCTTCAACTGAGCTAATGGTTGCCTACGCTTACGACACAGTAACCCGTAATAATCCACTGGCCTTTTTTGGCATGGTGTTTGTGCTGGAAGGTACCAGCATAACCATCGCAGACAGTGCGGCAAGACAAATTGCAACAACACTGGCGTTACCCAAAAAGGCGTTCAGTTATTTAACATCTCACGGTGCACTGGATCAGGAACACATTGTCTTCTTTGAAAATCTGATGAACAAGATCACAGATGAACAAGAACAGGCATGCATTATTCACAGTGCTAAAATGTTCTACCGTCTTTATGCCGGTATATTCCGTGAACTGGATAACCAGCACGGTTTACCGATGGCCGCATAAGGAACATGATAATGAACTGGCAGGATCAGGTATGTCTCATCACGGGCGCAACCGGTGGAATTGGTAAAGAAATCGCGCGCCAGCTTTCACAGCTGGGCGCAACGCTGATACTGCACGGACGCAATGAAGTGACATTGCGGGCGTTATTGAATGAACTCAATAACCAGCGTCATAGTTATGTTATTGCCGATCTCGCAACAGAGGTCGGTGTAGACAACGTGTTTAATGCGGTAAATCAACATGGCGGACTCACCATGCTTATCAATAACGCAGGGGTGAGTGGCTTTGGATTATTTGAGCAAACGAGTAATCATCAAATAAACAAGGTTATTGGTACCAATTTAACTGCAACCATCTCGCTAACATTAAGGCTACTGCCTTTGTTAAAACTGCAAAGTCACAGTTACCTTGTGAATGTTGGCTCTGTGTTTGGCAGCATTGGTTACCCCTCTCAAGCATTATATTGCGCCAGTAAGTTCGGTATTAAAGGTTTCTCAGAGAGTTTGTACCGGGAATTACATGGCACTGGTGTAAATGTGCATTACTTTGCGCCCCGAGCAACAGACACCACGATTAATGCTGGTGAGGTCTCTGCGCTGAATAAAGCGCTGGGTACCAAAGTTGACAGCCCCGTTTACGTTGCTCAGGAATTAATTCAACAAATCAACAAACAGCAACCCCGCAAAACGCTGGGTTGGCCAGAACGACTGTTTGTTAAAATGAATGCAGTCTTTCCGTCTATTGTGGATTCTGCATTAGTAAAGCAATTACCCATAATCAAACGATACGCAAATTTTGCTGTTTCGGAGGCGAAAATATGAAACGTTTACTGTCTGCATTACTTCTGTCTGTGTCAGTTTTAGCTGTATCTGCGCACGCTGATACGTTGTTAGATGTTCAGCAAGATTGGGCACACGTGAATTACGATTTAACGGGTGACGACCAGGAAAAAGCCTTTAATACCTTACTTGAAAAAGCAGAAGCCTGGGTGAAGTCTCAACCTGATTCTGCGGAAGCTCATATATGGCTTGGCATTGTTCAGTCGAGTTTTGCTGGAGCGAAAGGTGGGTTAGGGGCACTGTCTTTGGCTAAAAAAGCCAAGAAAAACTTCGAGCAGGCACTCCGGTTAGACGAAAATGCGTTGAATGGATCCGCAATGGTAAGTTTGGGCGTGCTCTATCACAAGGTGCCGGGATGGCCGTTAGGATTTGGTGATGACAAAAAAGCGAAAGAGCTCATACTTGCCGGATTAAAACAGAGTCCGGATGGTATCGACAGCAACTATTTTGCAGCGGAATACTTTTACGATAATAAGCAATACGCAAAAGCACTCGAACATTTGCAGGTAGCGCAAACCGCAGCACCGAGGGCAGACCGCCCGCTGGCAGATAAAGGCCGTCAACTGGAAATAGCTACGTTAAAACAGCGGGTAGAAGCAAAACTTAATTAGTTCTGTCTGTATTAACAACGGTATCTTCCTGTTCTTGTTGAAGGTTAATGGCGGTAATGGGGAAGGGAATAACAATCCCTTCCTCGTTATAGCGCTTGTGCAGCTTCTTAATAAACATGGATTTTACGAAAAATCGGTTGAAGTACTCTTTGGTTCGCAGCATCACCGTAAAGTTAATACTCGAATTATCGAACGTATGGAATAACACAAAGGGTTCGTAGGTTTCTACGCCCCATTCGTGTTCTTGCAAAACCTGATTGGCAACATCGAGTGTAACGCGCTCAACGAACTCTAAATCTGAGCGGTAATGCACACTTACTTCTACCGGAACAGAAAGTTCTTTTTCCGGGTAGTAATAATTAATGATTTTAGATTGCGACACTTTACCATTGGGCACAATTACAATGTTATTTGGGAGCATTTTTATCCAGGTCGAACGCCAGCCAATTTTGTCTACGAACCCCTGTTCACCGCTTTCCAGCTCGATAAAATCGCCAATGCGGAATGGCTTGTCGATGAGTATTTGTACCCCTGAAAAGAAGTTTTCCAGTGTGGGTTGCAGGGCAAGGGCCACCGCCAAAGACGTGATCCCCAAAGAGGCAATTAATGGCGTAACCGAAATACCCATGGATCCCAATACCAATAAGATGGCTAGCCCAATTAAACAGGCACGAATGGCGCCACTGGCAATACTGCGTGTATTGGTAAGCAATGATGAACGCGCTGCGTATACTTTGATGGCGTAAGTTACCCAACGCTCTATAAATAAAATAAAAGTAATGATAATAAGTGCGCGAATTACATCTGCCACTATTTCACTGTCTGGGTAGGCCCATACGCCGGTAATGTCAAAACCATATCGGCTTAGCCACAATAAAATGGTGAAGATGATGAGATTTAAAGGTGCATTGAGTGCTAGTGCAAGTACCTGATAAAAGTGCGTTACCTGACTGTCTTGCTGATGAATTTGGGCGCGCAAACGCACCAAAAAGAGGCGTTTTGCCAGATAAAGGCACAACAGAACGATAATACAGGCCGCTGCGGTAATTGTTTGCTGGGTTGTTAAAATGTTAGCAAAATCCATTGGTTACCTTTATTTCAAAGTGATTGGTAAAGGTATCTACACACTCAGTTACAGTTAAACTTGCAATCGACACACCAGAGATTCATATTCTCGTCGCATTAGTTTGGTACTATGCCGGTCACACAGTTTTGGGATCATGTTATGTTTGTTACAAAGGTCACGGGTTACAAGCGCTTGTACTATGCAACCTGGTATTCATTAAAAGGGTTAAAAGCCGCTTTTCTGAGTGAGCCCGCAGTCCGTCAGGAGAGCTTTCTGCTGATAGTAGGCATTGCAGTCAGCCTGTGGCTGGATGTATCCATGATGGAACGTATTTTAATGATAGGCAGCCTATTGCTGATCATTATTGTTGAGTTGTTAAACAGCGCAATAGAAGCCGTGGTTGATCGTATCGGACCTGAAATACATGAGTTAAGCGGCAAAGCCAAGGATATTGGCTCTGCCGCTGTATTTATGGCCATTATGCTGGCGCTGCTCTGTTGGGGTGGTATTTTGTACGGATTATTTTTCTAAGGTTTTTAACTGACGCAAGTCTTTAAACCAATAGCTTCCTGCAATAACCACCGCAAATGCACAAATGCCACCGGCCAGTGTGGCATTTACCGGACCCAATGCAGCGGCAGCGCTGCCCGCTCTAAAATCGCCCAGTTGGTTGGATGACGCAATAAAGATAGAGTTAGCCGCGCTGACCCGTCCACGCAAGGCATCGGGAGTATTTAATTGAACAACCGCTCCGCGAATTACCACACTGATCATATCTGATGCACCGTAAACAAACAGCGCAACGGCAGAAATCCAGATATTGGTAGACAGCCCAAATACCAAAATAGAGCCGGCAAAAATAAACAAAGCGTTAAATAAAGTGGTACCCGTTTGCGCAAATTCGGTTTTGAACCGCGAAAGGTATATACCCATTAACACCGCACCTGCCGCTGGCATCGCGCGGAGCAATCCCAATCCTTCCGGCCCAACATGCAGAATATCTGCCGCGTATACCGGCAGTAATGCAACTACACTGCCTAACAACACTATAAAGAGGTCGAGGGCCAAGCTGCCAAATACCACTTGATTCTGTTTTAGAAAACGCAAACCGCCTAAGAGGTCACGTTTTCCTCCGGCGGCATTGGCAGGCCCCATCGCGGGGAGCTGCAAAAAGCTTGTTAATGTTCCGCACGCGGCAAATACTAAAAGCCAATAAATATTCCGGTCGAGCAGGGCAATGAGTAATCCTGCAACAAAAGGGCCAATAGTCAGCGCTATATTCCATACCGTACTGGTTATGGCTACGGCCTGGTTAAGTTGATGTGGTTTTACCAGGTTGGGCAAAGTCGCTTGTAATGTGGGAGACATAAACGCTTTTGCACATCCGTAAATACTGATGAGCGACAGCAGCCACCATTTGTTGAAATCAGCTGTTTGCATGAGCAACGCAAACCCGACGAGCACGGTAAGCTGCGCAGTTGCACCCAACACTAAAATTTTACTTCGGGACAGATGGTCTACTACCCATCCGGTTATAGGAAACAGCAAATACACCGGGACTATTTGGAATAATCCCACTAATGCCAGGTCAAAGGGATCCTTGGTTAATTGATACAAGTGCCAGGCAAAGGCCACACCCATAATTGATTCGATGGTGCTGAAAACACCCCGACCCAATAGAAACCAGGAGAACTGTGAAGAGAATAACCGTGAATCTGTCATTGGTTATAGAAATGTACCAGGTAAAAAGAGGCGTTACTTTATCATTAATCACAGCGACTTGTCTGACTTTAGTTGAGTGATCAACTGAAGTAATGGCATGGGTTTGCCGAAATAATACCCCTGTCCGAATTGAATGCCTGCTTGCATAAGCGCAACTCGCTGTTTGTCATTTTCGATACCTTCCGCAACAATATTAACATTGATGTTTTTAGCAATGTCTACCACGTGAGGTATTAAGGATGAACGTATGGAGCCATCTTCCATTTCACTCACAAAACTGCGATCGATCTTGAGTGTATGACAAGTAAATTGGCGCAATTGCCCAAGGTTAGAATACCCCGTTCCAAAGTCGTCAATTGCGATTTGAAATCCATTCTGACTGAGTAATTGTAAGGTGTTTTTGCTGGACAAACTGGCAAGTTGTTCACTTTCAGTGACTTCTACCACAACCTTGATCCCGGGGAGACTGGCCAGACTGTGGTGTTGAACCGCTAAAACCCGACCGTTATCGATATCTCGTGCAAAAAAGTTAATGTTAACCTTGAACGGTTTAAGGTTGAGATCAACCTTTGAAAAGTCTTTATAAACCCGATTCATTATTTGAACCGAGAATTCCCAGGTTTTGTTTGTATCCTGAATAATAGGAATAAACGCATCCGGAAATATTGGCCCGGAATTGTCTTTAAATCTTGCCAATACTTCGCAACCAATAATGCGACCTGAAGATAATTCAACAATAGGTTGGTAGTCGCAATAAAACTGCGAAGCCTTTAATCCTCGCATGATTCTCGATTTAGGAGCCCGACGGAGATTACTGGTTACCAACATTGCACCAAGTGAAAATACGCCAATTAAAATAGAGATAACATACCAAAGGGTTAACAGTTTGTGATTGTACTGCTCAAAGTAACTCCGGGGAGTGAGAGTACCGATACAATAGGGTACTGTATCGCTGCAATCAGTCTGATAAAAATAGTTTTCATCAATTTTGTGCTGCTGAGAGTCGGGAACGGGGAGTGCTTTGTGGCCTGCAACATGAACATGCTGTTGTTCATAATGATATACAATGCGCCACTGCACAGGAATATGAATAAGTGAATCGAACTGCTGTTGAGTAATGACCGCATTAAAATCACCACTTCGGATGATCATGGCTTTTACCTGCTGATCAAATAACTCGATTCCTCTGTCTACCCAAATTTCTAATCCCTTTGGCCCGATATAATCTGCTACATCAACATACACAGGAGAACCGAACACGCCAATGCCGGTCGAACAGAGCATATATTCGCCCTGTAAAAAGCCTAAATCCTTTGTGTAGTTTGCATTGAATAATTGCCGGCGCATTGCCAGTAACAACTCATCGTTACATTCAGTAGCGTTTAAGGATTTAAGCTCATTAAAAACAACATACAGTTCGTTGGTTATATTGGATATTTCGGCGAAGGAATCCTGAATTTCAGCATGGATAACGGTTTCAAAATCCTTCTCCAGATATTTGGTTGCCGCTAAATACACACCGATGCTAACAGATGCACTGATGACCAGCTTAAATGCGAACGACAAGAAGTGATAATTATTTGTAGATGGCATACGGTGCCAATATCCATAAAACAAGCACAACTTTAGTATAACATTATATTTGTTTAATGCTGCAACGTGCGACGTGTTGCTCTAACGGTCTGATGGCTGGCAATTTATGCAGAGTAGGGTACGCGTACCTATGCACAAGTACCCTTTTTAAACTCAATACATTTTATAGGGTAAGAACTTACCTGACATCACTACGCTTACACGGTCACCCTTGGGATCGGGTTCACGCTGCAGGTCCATGGAAAAATCAATCGCGCTCATAATGCCGTCGCCAAATTCCTCATGGATCAGTTCTTTTAATGTGGTGCCATACACATTCACTAATTCATACCATCGATAAATAAGGGGATCAGTAGGAACCGCTGTAGGTAATGATCCCTTGTAGGGTACGATTTGTAACCAGGCGACAGCTTCATCACTCAGTTCAAATAGATCACCTACTTTTTCTGCTTGTTCTTTACTCATAGCCATTTGGCCCAAACAAGCTGCGGTGCTCCATTCCTTAGACTGACCAATTATGTCGGCAACGTGAGCCCACTTAATGCCTTTTTTTACCTTGGCAGACTGAATCATTGCGGTAACTTGCGTGCGATCTGTAATCATTGCTCTTTCCTCTGTAAGTATTTGTACAGTTAAAGCCTGTTAATAAGGTCTAAAAATGCAAAAGGCGTCCTTGCTGACTAAATGATTAGCCAGACAGGACGCCTTTATCCGTTAAAATTGTGACTTGTTTACTGCTTGGTACGTTTCAGTTTATGTACAGCAGATATAATGCCAATTGATTAAAGTACTTTTAAAACAAAACTCTGGGCTAAATGATTATCGGAAGATAGAGCAGGATTGAACTATAGTTGCGCAGCAAAGAGTACATTGCGCACCAAATAAGAGCAGTGTAGTCAGGACAGGGAACAAACAGGTGTAATGGCTGCACTCATTCCAACTATTACTCAAATGAAGATCTCAAGTAACCGAGAAACAGGATTTTAAAGAAGCGAACGGGGTCTGCGGCTGGTCTGCCATTGATCTTACAATAAAGGTGAACGACTTCATCACGGATGAACTCAAAATCGATAGCCATATCGATAAGGCGAACCAAATGGTCTTCGGGAACCAGCTCGTTGATGTAAACCATTTCGAGCTCAACTTGCTGAAGGGATTTGTCTTTTAGCTTGGTGAACACTCCTATTTCACTATGCCTAATAGATCAAAGGCCCGGACTTACGTCCTGGCCTTTGTCGTCAATCTGCAGCCTCTGGTGAGGTATTATAGGTAGTCAGCCAGAAGATGCCTTCGATCTCGATTGGCTAGCGAGTATTGATGAGGGCATCAATAAATCAACCAAGCTTAGGGATCGATTTGCGCCAAATGCACCGTTATGGATAAGTATCGATTTCTGTATAGCGCCACCGGTAAAATGGATAAGCGGGAATCTTCGCGATAGATTTATCCAAACGAACGGTAATCCCATATATTATTGTGAATAATACTGTCATTAAATCGCGCTTTGTGTGGCAATCATCAACACTCGGCATCTACTATTGCTAGAAAATACCATATTTAACATAATATACATTATGAGTAATTTGGTATTTGAGTGTGTAGGGGCCTTGTTTGGTGTGTTGTTCGCTCACAAGCAGCGTTCACCGCTGGCTGTGAGCTTCACAACACTAACGCCAGCTAATCACGCTTTAATGATGTAAATGCCCATGGGCGTTATTTTTACCGTCCACGGGCTTGGCACAATTTCGCCTGTGCTTTTCAGCACAATCCCTCCGCCTTTAGCTCGACGCGGTTTGTCGTCGATGGTTGCAATTTCTTTTACCCAGGTCGGCATCAGATACCAGCAACGTTCGTTACGGCTCGATTCATTGAGGCCACCACTGCCCATGATTCGACATCCTTTTGGGAACGTTCCTTGGTCATCTTTTGACAGATAAGCTACCGGCCTTAATACCCATTCGATGCGTGACATGTCGTGCGGTCAGCAAACTCGTTGGTCATGCTCGGGATACCTTACGACTGTTCGCACGTATCGAGATTTGAATTTGCACATTTTGCTTAGCGGATAATAGTTAGTAATCCTGCAATTTTATGCTAACGACAAGATGTTAGTATTTGAACTTTCATTAATAAGGTCATTTTATAGCGCAGTATCTATCTTCTTCTAACCAGACTCTTAGCTAAAATGGATTTTATATTATGTTAAATTGAGTGTTTTGTAGTAATCGGCACCTCTTATTACAGCTTTAGCGCAATTTTCACAACGTTATCTTGTTTTAAAAAATGGTTTGCAAATGTGTGAGACGATAAACAACACAACAGTTATTACAGTTGCAGGAAATAACACCAGAAACCAGAAAACAGCTTTAACGAAGGTATTCATTATTTGTGGCCTATAAATGGGATTGAAATTCGATTAATAACCCGATTGGATTCTCAAACACGGTCCCATTTACAGACCTCTTTTCCTATAGGGGTTTCCCCTCGTTTTTAATAACCAATACGCTCAAATTCGTTAACTGTAAGATCAAATCTCAATTCGTTGGCCAAGCTCAGGTATATTAGCGTGCCAGTTGTGTTGCTTTGCTACCTGCTGAAATTGTACTTTGGTGTCTTGCTCGCCATGTACCAGATATAGTCTGGGTTTGTTGGTGAAATGCGATAACCAGTCCAATAATTGTGATTGGCTTGCATGGGCTGAAAAACCACCCATTGTGTGGATTTGTGCATTTACGGCAATGTCATCACCGGCCATTTTTATGCGTTTTATGCCATCAACCAAAGAACGTCCTGGTGTGCCAACGGCTTGAAATCCCACAAATATTACGTGCGATTGTTTACGCCATAGGTTTTGCTTAAGATGGTGCTTTATGCGCCCGCCATTACACATACCGCTACCAGCAATAATAATGGCTCCACTTACTACTTTATTCAGGCTGATTGATTCTTCTGTAGTGGTCGAGTATTTCAACATGGGCAACAATGAATGCAGACTGCGCGATTTACTGTGCATAAGCTGCGCGCTTTCATTAATTTCCGCCATATCTTCATCGTTAAACACGTCCTGGTATTTGTGATAAATCTCCGTTACGGCAATAGCCATTGGGCTGTCCAGATAGACACGCTGATGTGTTAGTTTGCCTTTTTGAAAAAGCTCGCCCAGCCTGAAAATAATCTCCTGGGTTCGTCCAACTGCAAATGATGGGATAAGAATA
>NZ_JBLBUE010000142.1:0-9580 GCF_047290655.1 Alteromonas sp. AMM-1
AAAATAAAACTTTATGTCATTTTAGCGTTTCAGACGTGAGCGCAATCCCAGCGCAACCAGACCAAAAGCAAATAACGCTAAACCAGTTGGCGCAGGCACAGGAATTTCACGAGTGCTTAAACCGATTACAATGTTGTCGAACTCTCCCGCGATCCCGCTGGTGTCAATGACCAGTGTATCGAACTGCTCCGCAATCGAGAATGCAATGTTTACGTAAGTGTTTGATGCAGGACTCGATTGATTACCTGATTGACCACCTAAGGCTGACAGTAGTTGAGAACCAGTAATTTGAGTTACCAGACTACCGCCAGAATAGAACTTAAAATCGTTGTAAGTATCAACTGAACCCCAGTAAAAGCCCAGATACGTAATTCCCAACAGCGTGTTGGAACTTATCGAATTTGTGAAATAAGTCAGTAAATCGTTGTAGTCAAACGTGATAGAGGATGTACCAGAGCCATTGTTGGTAACATACCCATAACAGGTTGTGTCATTTGCAGGTGCTGCAGCTGCACCAGGAACAGTGCCTTTCCTAATACCCACTTCAGATAGATTAGCTGTTACATCTACACCGATTGGTCCGCCGTTTAAACTGTTTACCGCGCATTCACTTTCAAACCCGGGCTTTGTATAAGCAGTTGAGCCTGGGAATGTAGGATCACCTGTAGCGATATCAAATGTTTCAATAAAATAACCAGATAAACCACCAGTAACCGGGTCAATGAATGAACTGGTTAAGCCTGAACCGTCATTGGCCGTTGCGCCACCGAAGGTAATAGTTGCTGCATTTGCAACATTTGACGACCCCAAAACTACCGCAGCAGTGAGTGTGAGGGCTTTTGTAAAGCTGGAAAATTTGTTCATTTTACTATCCCCTGTAAAAAAGAAAGTTACACTGAACAATAAAGCATCAATTATGCCAAGAAATAAATAATTTATCTTTCAATGAGTTGCGAATTTAACAAAGCGACGGGGATGTTAAGGTGTAAAAAAAACCGGCACTTGGCCGGTTTTTTTAGCGGTAAACTTTCTACCTCGTTATTTTTTCAAACGAGAGCGTAGGCCTAATGCAATCAGACCGAAAGCGAACAGTGCCAGACCTGTAGGAGCAGGAACTGGGATTTGGCGAGTGCTCAGACCAACAACGATGTTGTCGAACTCACCTGCAATGCCGCTGGTTTTAATTACCAGAGTATCAAACTGCTCTGCGATAGAGAAATCGATGTTTACATAAACGTTTGACTTAGAAGAAGTCTGGTTACCAGACTGACCGCCCAACGCACTCAGTAATTGAGAACCGGTAATTGATGTTACAAGGTTGCCTTCTGAATAGAACTCGAAATCGTTAAAAGTGTCTACTGAACCCCAGTAGAAACCTAGGTAAGTAATACCCAACAGGGTGTTTGAGCTATACAGAGTGGTATAGTAACTTAACAGCGCGCTGTAATCGAAAACGGTAGTCGCTACACCTGAGCCATTATTAGTCAAGTATCCATAACAGGTACTATCGTTAGCTGGGGCAGCGGCCACACCGCTTACAGTTCCTTTACGAATACCTACTTCAGATGCGTTCGCAGTTACTGCAACGCCAGCAGGGCCGCCATTGGCGCTGTTTACAGAACACTCTTGTTCAAAACCAGGCACGGTATACTCTAAAGAACCTGGAAGGCCAGTAAAGTTAGTTGCTTGGTCAAACGATTCAATGAAATAATCTGCTTGTCCACCAGTCAGTGGATCAATGTATGAACTGGTTAAGCCTGAACCATCATTCGCAGTTACACCACCAAAACTGATAGTTGCAGCCTGAGTAGTAGAAGCAAAAGCCAGGGCTACCGTCAATGGTAATGCTTTTGATAAAATTGATAATGCTTTCATTAGTACTGTCCTCTAAGATTCGAAAGTTACCGCACTTAACCATTAGCATCATGTGTGCCAGTTTTTAAATTATGTTAATTAACAATAACTTGAGTTGTATTCAAGTCGCTGGGAAATAGCTGCTGTAAAGTTTTTCGACATATATGACGGTTTTACTGACGTTATATAAATTAACTAATACGCCTGCTCAGAAAAGCCTGTTTATACAACGTATCGGGTAACTTGGATAACAGGTTGGTTAATTATTGAACGAGTTGTTCAGGAGTTTTGTTGAATTTGCTTGTTAACCTGAGTCTGAATGTCTTTCAGCATGTATTTAAATCCAGGTGTCAGGTTTTTTAACAGCAACTCTGCATTGATATAATAAGGCGCTCGTTGACCGTGATAATCAATGGTAGGGCCAATTTGTACAAACTTAATGCCAATAAAACGCATACTGCGCGCTAGTCGTGGTTCCATCATGACAAAGGCGTGACGAATACCCTGACTAAGCGCTAATGATGCTGCCGTTAAATACAGGCCGATAGCAATAAATGGAAAGCAGCGAAGCTCTGTTTCAGAGTAGGTGGTTTCGTTAATTGCACCGGTTGCTGCCCCGGCAAATTTATCCATCGCCCGTCGTCTGAACTGCGCAGGTACGGCAAGGCGGGATATTTCACAAATCTCCTCTCGCTTGAAATGTCCTGGCGTAAATTCAGGGTGGGCAATGGAATGCAGACAATATTTTTCCAAAGGAAGCAGTTCATCTGAGCTTCTTGGTGTTACCAGTCTTACGGTACCTGCGTATGCCTTGGTATTCAGATGCTGAATCATACAATATTGTGACCAGGCGTCGAAGTCGTCAGTTTCCATGCCATTTTCTCTGACGGGCTCAAAAGCAAGTTCCTCGCAGTATACGTTGTGACGAATTTTGTACACTTCATCACGTAACAGGTCTGAATGCGCAATAACCGGGGTTAAAAATGTAGAAAAGTGTTTTGAAATAGCGTCAGCTTCCCGCAAACGCTTGTAGGCCTGCCATAATTTTCCGATTTTTTGGCTTGTACTCTTAAACACATCTACCTCTGACGAAACCCCACTTTACCAGTGGCATTGATTTGGCTGGATAAGGCGTTGACCCAATCATTCATATTGGAATAATAGTAGCACTCTTTTTAAACAAGTAGATAAAAATCGTTCTTATACTTATGGTGCTGTTGTTACTGGATTATTTTTGTTATCGCTATAAATAACATTTACTTGAATGGATTTTTTGTGATTTCACCTTTTACCTGACCATGTTTCAAACAGAAGGCCAACATATTCATAAAGTGCCCGGTGAGTGTGCTCAACACTGCTAATCGACGGCATATTTAACACAATATCAAAGTCTGGCGGGCTTAGATGTTCAACTGGCACAGCAATCAGTTGGGAAAATCCCACACGTTTGGCAATGAGCATCAGGCGTTTCATGTGAGTTGCCGAAGTGACTACCGAAATGGGGACATCACCAGTAAACGAGTACAGTGCAATCAGCTCTTCTTCGGTATTCGAACCTTCTGACAAGGCAATAACCGGGCTGTTTGTTATATACCCGGTAAAGCGTTTGGCCTCCTGAGCATAATCGGTTTGCGGATCTTCCAGAAAATGACCTGCCGTTACAATAATGGTTTGGCCCGATATTCTGGCCATCATAGCCGTTTGCGTTAATCTGGTGAGTGAGCAGCGCGGCCACTGGCTTACTTCAACAGTATCAACATCGTAAAAATAGCAGCCGGGAGTATACAGATACGCAGCTTCCTGCCAGCGCGTACTTTGCAGCGTAAGTACCGGATAGGCATACTCGAGTGGACGTAGCAGATAATTGCTGAAAACATACTGGCTACTGATAAAAAGCCACGTTATTGCTGAGGTAACGAGCCACGATGCCACGCGCTTTTGTGGACGTTTTAAATGGCATACCCACGCAATAACGAATACTATAAATGCTAGTACCAGTGGTGACAGCATTAATTTGACGGTGTATTTAACGAAGCCTATAAATAGCGATTCCATGCACGATGACCTGAAACATCCATGCTATCATCCTTACGAAAACTGACAGGAGTTGCAATGACGAGATTGTGTTTTTTTCTATTATTTTTCAGTTTTGTTGCCAACGCACAGGACGCGATTAACTGGGTAAATATTATTCAGAAGGTAAAACCCTCGGTGGTAGGAATTGGCTTACACACGCCAATGAATGCACCTGCCAATCAGTTACAAGGTACTGGGTTCGTTATTGGTAACGGCAAATTTGTTGCAACCAACTACCATGTGATAGCGGAACCATTGGATCCGGAAGTTGTGCAATACCGTGCGGTATTTGTTGGTAACGCAAAAAATACCCGTACTCTGCGCGCTGAAGTAGTGGGATTCGATCCGGTGCATGACTTGGCTATACTCAAGATAGACGAAGCTCTCAAGCCGTTTAAAGTTGGTGCTGATACCTACGTGCCCGAAGGTACAATTGTTGGCTTTACAGGCTATCCGATTGGCGCTGTGCTGGGGTTATACCCGGCAACGCACAGGGGCATGGTGGCTGCTATTACGCCGGATGCAATGCCTGCTTATAATTCAACGCAACTCTCAATCAACATGCTGGACCGTCTGAAGCAAACCTTCATGATTTATCAACTTGATGCAACGGCTTATCCCGGTAACAGTGGCAGCGCGATGTACCGTGCAGACAATGGTGTAGTAATAGGCGTGATGAATAAAGTATTTGTTGCTGAAGGAAAGGAAAACGTACTCAGCAAGCCATCAGGCATATCATACGCTATACCCGTAGTGCATCTGCGAGAGCTGGCCGCGAAATACAATATCGATATCTGATGTACAGGAAGTGGGTGTGATCAACGGATGATCTATCGCGGCTGGCAATGCTAACTGAGTTGGTTTATTGTTTTGGCACGATTTCACGTCGGTTCTGTTAGTGTATCTGGAGGCTAACGGTGCTTTCGTAAACAAGTTAAGTAAAAGTCTGTGAGGGTCACAGATCTCAGGAGTGTAGAATGAAAGTGCTCGTTACCGGGGCTGCGGGTTTCATTGGGGCTGCTGTCAGCAAAGTACTGGCAGCCAGAGGCGATACCGTTATTGGGGTGGATAATCTCAATGATTACTACGATGTAACCCTAAAACTCGCACGCTTAAAAGCACTGCAAGAGGCTGGTTTTTCAGGGCGTTTTGAATTTATCAAACTCGGTGTGGAAATGCGCGAGGGTATGGAGGCGTTATTTGCTGCACAACAGTTCGATTGCGTTGTACATCTGGCTGCCCAGGCTGGAGTGCGGTATTCATTAGAAAATCCTCATGCTTATGTTGATGCCAACCTGGTTGGGTTTATGAATATTCTTGAAGGGTGCCGTCATCACGCTGTTAAGCATTTGGTTTATGCGTCTTCCAGTTCAGTATATGGCGCCAATGAAACTATGCCGTTTTCTGAATCGCATAATGTTGATCATCCGGTAAGCCTGTACGCAGCCAGTAAAAAAGCCAATGAGTTAATGGCGCATACATACAGCCACCTTTATCAGTTACCTACCACCGGATTGCGTTTCTTTACCGTATACGGCCCTTGGGGACGCCCGGATATGGCACTGTTTAAGTTCACCAAAGCAATGCTGGAAGGCGAGCCTATTGACGTTTATAACTATGGAAACCACCGACGCGACTTTACTTACATTGATGACATCGTTGAAGGGGTGATTCGCACGCTAGATAATCCGGCAGCAACTGATAACAGCTGGAGTGGCATTGAACCGAATCCGGCTACCAGCAAAGCGCCATATCGAGTGTACAACATTGGGGCGCAAAACCCGGTGAATCTGCTTCATTTTATAGAAACACTTGAGAAAGCGCTTGGCGTGAGTGCAGACAAGCGCTTGCTGCCTATGCAACCTGGAGACGTGCCTGATACCTATGCAGATGTCTCTCGTTTAGTTGCTGATACAGGGTATCAGCCATCGGTGAGTGTTGAGCAGGGGATTCAGGCGTTTGTTAGCTGGTATCGTGAGTTTTATAACGTGTAACTTGCGGGGAGGGGTATGCGGGTTACAAAACCGGCATGACTGGTCGCTCTAACCGCTGAAGTTTTGCCGGTAGAAAATTCATTGCCGTCTGATAGCCCTGTTGAAACAGGGCTTCCTTATCGGTTTCATCCATATCAAAATCAACTGAAGATGCTGAACCGGTATTGATTACCAATGTGTTATGCCAGTGCTCGGCATGCACATATTCCCGCGATAGCGCCGTCATAAAGGTGCGGATCAACAAGCCAATATACTGTGGCAGTATGAACCGTTTGGGGTTAAACGGCTGCTCTCTCGCTTCACTGCGAAGCCGGAAACACACATTGGGTGTGCCATCGCGCTGCCAATCCTGAAATAGTGCATCTTCGGCAAGGATCGCGCCGTCTACCAGCATGTGCTTTTCGTACACTTTAAAACTGAAAAGCAGAGGAATCGACATGGAACACCGTACCGCATGAGAAACACGCATGTTTGGCGTTTGTTCTTTATTAAAAATAACCGGTCCGCCACCGTTTACATCTGTAGCAAGAATATGTAGCGGGATAGGTGCATCGGCAAAGGTCATTCCGTCGATTTGTTTGTCCATCCAACGTTCAAATTTAACACCAGATGAAAGCCCACCATATCGGAGTAAGCGAAATATTGAAAAATCCCTGAACTGTTTAAAATCGGTATTCACCGCAAGGTTGTACAGATCGGTATTCGACAGCCCGTAGCTGTGAAGTGCTGCAACAATGGAGCCGCCGGAAATGCCAACCAAAGACGAAAACTGGACATTAAGATCACTGAGTGCTTTTAAAATACCGATGTGCGCAAGCAGCCTGGTGCCGCCTCCGGAAAAAATGGGAACAATTTTATTTACTGCTGGCATTCACTCACCCGTGTTGTAAAACGGTTAGCAATTCACTTTGAGGGCCTGGCTTTATTCCGGAACCCTTTTATGAGCATATACTAAAAACGAGGTTTATCGAGTTGATTAGTGACGATATTAACAAAGCAGGCCTTATTTCAAGAAGTGAAATAAGGCCTGCGTTTTGATTTGACGTGGCTTTGGAAATTATTGAGCGCGTAATGCCGCTTTCATTTCTTTGCGCTTTTGATGCAGCAATGGCTCGGTGTAACCGTTGGGCTGTTCTTTGCCTTTGAATATCAACTCACTGGCGGCCTGGAAACCTATTGAGCTTGCAGTATCTGGCGTCATTGGAAGGTATTCCGGGTCGTCAGCGTTTTGTTTATCAACAAGCACCGCCATGCGCTCCAGTGATTCCTGAACACGTGACGCGGAAATCACACCGTGCGCTAACCAGTTTGCAAGATGTTGGCTGGAAATACGCAGCGTCGCCCGGTCTTCCATTAAACCCACATTATTAATGTCTGGTACTTTCGAACAACCCACGCCCTGATGCACCCAACGCACAACATAACCCAGAATACCTTGCACGTTGTTATCGATTTCACGTTGGATCTGTTCATCCGACAAACCGCTTGTGTCGCTTAGCAATGGAATCGTCAAAATATCATCTATACCATTAAAGCGCTCAGCGGCCAGCGTTTGTTGCAAACCAAATACGTCCACCTGATGGTAATGGAGTGCATGTAATGTGGCTGCGGTAGGTGAGGGTACCCAGGCGGTGTTTGCGCCTGCTTTCGGATGACCAATTTTTGCAGTCATCATTTGTGCCATTTGATCGGGGATTGGCCACATACCTTTACCGATTTGGGCTTTACCCGACAAACCGCAAGCAAGACCGGTGGCTACGTTTGCTTTTTCGTACGCCTGAATCCAGGTCATGGTTTTTAAACTGGCCTTGTCAGCGAAGATGCCAGCCTGCATTGATGTATGAATTTCATCACCAGTGCGGTCCAGGAAACCAGTATTAATAAATACGGTGCGCTGTTTGGCTGCCGCGATACAGGCTTTTAAGTTAACACTGGTGCGACGTTCTTCGTCCATTATGCCCATTTTTAGAGTAAAGGGCTCAAGGCCAAGTACCTCTTCAATTTTGCCAAATAATGCGTTACTGAAGGCCACTTCTTCCGGGCCGTGCATTTTGGGCTTAACAATGTAAATACTGCCTGTGCGGGTATTTTTAAATGGGCTGTTACCCAGCAGGTCGTGCTTGGCAATTAACGATGTGATCACGCCATCCATTATCCCTTCTGGTACTTCCTCGCCGTCGAACAGAATGGCATCGTTAGTCATCAGATGGCCTACGTTGCGCACGAACATCAGGCTTCTGCCAGAGAGCGTCAGACTGTCTCCGTTAGGCGTTTGATACTGACGGTCGGTATTCATACTGCGAGTGAATGACTTACCCGCTTTATCCATGGTTATGCTCAACGAACCTTTCATCAGGCCCAGCCAGTTCGAGTAAACCAGCGTTTTATCTTCTGCATCTACCGCCGCAACTGAATCTTCACAATCCATAATAGTGGTAAGCGCGGCTTCAACCAGGATGTCCTTCACGCCAGCCGGATCTGTTTTGCCAATAGGATGAGTGCTGTCGATTTGTAATTCGAAGTGCAGGCCGTTGTGTTCAAACAAAAGTGCATCCGGTGTTTCAACGCTACCCTGATAGCCTTTGAACTGGTCCGGATTTTGTAACGTCACAGACTCGCCGTTTTTCATGCTCACAGTAATTGTGTTGCCTGCAAGGCTGTACTTTACAGCATCTTCGTGACGGCCAGAGGCCAGAGGTAATAAGGTATTTAGCCATTCGCGGGCAGTAGCAACCACTTTGGCTCCGCGAATTGGATTGTAACCACCGCTTTTCGTTGCGCCATCGTCCTCGCTGACAACGTCAGTGCCATATAAGGCGTCATACAGACTACCCCAGCGCGCATTTGCCGCATTTAATGCATAACGTGCATTATTAATTGGCACAACAAGTTGCGGGCCGGCCATCGTTGCCATTTCGGCGTCAACATTACTGGTTTCAATACTAAAGTCGGCTGGTTCGGGTAACAGGTAGCCAATGTCTTGCAGAAACTGCTTATACTCGGGGCCTGTCGCTGGCTTGCCAGCCTGATGATAGGCATCTAGCTGCGCCTGCAAGCTATCCCGTTTTTCCAATAATGCTTTGTTAGGGGCAACAAACTCAGCAAGCACGGCTTCAAATCCTTGCCAGAAGTCAGCTGGCTCGACACCTGAGCCAGGTAGTGCCTGTTCGTTAATGAAGTTGTCGAGAACGGACGCAACCTGCATACGGCCACGTTGAATGTAATCCTGCATAATAGTCCCCTGGATCAAAGTATTTTCTACAGTGTAGAGGGTTAATAGATAATTTCTAAGTTTATGGTTTTTATTGTAGCCATAAATATAGTGAATTATTGTTTGGTGCAGGTATAACGTTCGCTTGCCGGGCAAAAGCGTTGCCCGGCGACATTACAAAAGTACGATTTGCTTTTTACTGCATATCTGCCGCAACCTCGCCTATCAGGCGACGAAGCCAGATATGTCCGGCATCGTGATGGAGCAGGGCGCTCCAGGCCATTTTCAGTGCAATCGGTGGAATGTCGAAGGGTGGCTCGCGTAGCACAATGCTGGGGTCATCCTTAAAAATCTTGGCCGCTTTGCTGGGCAGGGTGGCGATAAGATTTTGACGTTTGGCAATTTGCAGCGCGGCGTGATAATGCCGGGTAAACACGCGAATATC
>NZ_JBLBUE010000143.1:0-9431 GCF_047290655.1 Alteromonas sp. AMM-1
CTGTAAGGCGGGCATAGGGTATATACCCATACGGGCTTTTAGCCCATCGCCCGTTTGTCCATTCGGAAACCCTTTCGACAATCCAATTGGCAATCCATTCGGCAATCCCATTGGCCCCCCCTCTCGGCCAACCCTTCGATATAAGGTGCTGGTACTTCGCTAAACCTGTCGCAATTCCTTGAATATCTACTTCCTCACAGTCAATCAATCACCCGCAATCACAAATCATGACCAATAAAGATTGATAATGCGTGATTATTAACAAAAACCGTTGTATTCTACATGCCGACTTTTACAAAAATTAAACAATTTAATCTTGGTAACCGTAAACAGACTGGCTATGAGAGGAGTGTTGCATGGCGTCAAACCCGTTATTAGGTGTGTTTTTCCATTGGCTTGGCGGCCTGTTTTCCGCCAGCTTTTATGTACCCTACAAGCGCATACAGCGCTGGTCGTGGGAAATATTCTGGTTATGTGGCGGCATTTTTAGCTGGCTGATTTGCCCTTGGTTTTTTGCCTGGATCCAAACTGAAGATCTACTTGGCGTGTTATCTTCAACGTCGCCTGAGGTGTTACAGCAATGTTACCTTTGGGGTGCCGGCTGGGGATTTGGCGGTTTAACATTTGGATTAGCAGTTCGCTATATGGGTATTTCGTCAGGTATGGCGATTGTATTGGGTTTAACTACCGTGTTAGGTACCCTTGGTCCGCCCATCGCATCAGGTCATTTTGGCGAGGTCATCGCAACAACAAGTGGTCAGTTTGCCGTGGCGGGAACTTTTATGACTCTGATTGGCGTAATTATTGTAGCGAAGGCTACAGCTGAAAAGAATAAAAGCCTGCACACATCAGAAAACAGCGAGAGCGTAGATATGCGCAAGGGATTGTTGATCGCACTGTTCTCGGGAATTATGTCGAGTTGCTTTGCGTTTGGCATTGCCGCTGGTAAGCCAATTAATGAACTAACCATCGCTGCGGGTACAGCGTCGTTATGGCAAGGTTTGCCGGTATTATGTGTTGTACTGGCTGGCGGATTAACTACCAATGCGTTGTGGTGTTTTTGGTTAATCAAAAAGAATGGCACCGCCAAAGAATACCTTGGTCAGGTAGCTGAATCGGCAGAAAAGCTGCCAGTTAACAATCTGGTAAAAAACTATTTGCTGGCCTCCTTAGGTGGTGCACTCTGGTACTTCCAGTTCTTCTTTTACACCATGGGCGAAAGCCATATGGGCAAGTATGAATTCTCCAGTTGGACAATTCATATGGCCAGTATCATTATTTTCTCTACGCTGTGGGGATTGGCATTAATGGAATGGCGTGGCAGTAATCGAAAGAGTCGCATGTTGCTGCTTGCGGGGATCAGCCTGCTGGTGTTATCTACCATCGTGATTGGTGTGGGTAACTCTTTCCAATAACGACTGCGCGATTGCAGGAGTTTGAAGACTATTTCAGGGCTGCCGTGCGCAGCCCTTTTTTTACCTATAAGAGAAGTCCTTTAACCGGGCTAATTGTCTAGTCTGGCAACATAAACATCATATTTTTTTGTTTCTGGCTCTATGGTAAACATCACTTTTACAGTTCTGCTCTTTCCTGTCCCTCTGCGTGTTGTGATTGTTGAACCGTCACTTCTGTTAATCTCGTAACAGTCCTGAACTTCATAAAAGTTTAATAACTCACCTTTGGTCTGTGGTGACATATCCCTGTATACCGCAAATCCGACTCTGTCTAACGCATTAACCAAATCCACGTATTCATCACAATACATTGCAATAGTTTGCATATTCCCTCGCAAAATTCCGATCCAGTTATTACATCATTGTATAAACAACATCAAAATTGAACAATTAATATACAACCCTAAGCTTTAATGGGTATATCATCAATTCAGATAGCTAGCAGGCAAATGCAAGATCGGAACAATCAATAAAAAAGCCAGCTTGCGCTGGCTGAGTTTATAGTACGAGTAAATAGCTATCTGAACCGCACGTGGTCGCGGTTAAGTTCGCTGATCTTGCTGCATCCCATTAAACGCATATCGCGCTCAATTTCAGCGACCAGTAACTGCATAGCACGTTCTACACCAGCTTGCCCGGCTGCTGCCAGAGCGTAAAGATAGTATCGACCGATACCGACTGCTTTGGCCCCCAGTGCAAGCGCCTTAAGCACATGAGTACCGCGCTGAATACCGCTGTCGAACATCACATCAATTTGATCGCCCACCGCATCTACTATTTCTGCCAGATGATCAAACGAGCTGCGCGATCCATCTAACTGACGTCCACCGTGATTAGAAATCACTATACCAGTACACCCGATGTCTACGGCGCGTTTCGCATCATCCGCGCTCATGATGCCTTTTAAGCAAAACTGGCCGTTCCAGAACTTCACCATTTCTTCCACGTCTTTCCAGTTCATGGATGGATCCAGCATATTGGTAAAATAATCACCAATTGAACTGGCACCGCCGCCCATATCGATATGGGCATCTAATTGCGGCAAACTGAACTTTTCATGAGTGATGTAGTTGATTCCCCAGGCAGGCTTAGTCGCAAATTGCCAGAGTCCTTTCAGGTTTAAGCGGAAAGGAATCGAAAATCCGGTGCGCAAATCACGTTCCCGGTTACCGCCGGTAATCGAATCAACGGTGAGCATCATCACTTCAATGTTAGACTCTTTGGCACGTTCCATCATTGCCCGGTTCAGGCCGCGATCCTTGTGAAAATAAAACTGATACACCTGCGGCGTATTATATTGTTTGGCTATCTCTTCCATGCTCACGGTGCCCAGCGAAGACACGCCAAACATGGTACCAAACTTTTCAGCGGTAGCGGCAACGGCCCGCTCCCCCTGATGATGGAACAATCGTTGTAACGCGGTGGGCGATAAATACACCGGTAATTTAAGTTTTTGACCCATCACTTCAACCGACAGATCAATATCTTTCACGCCGGTTAACACTCGAGGAATCAGATCGCACTCGCGAAACGCCGACGTATTGCGGCGTAAGGTACTTTCGTCGTCGGCACCGCCGTCGATATAATTAAAAATAGGACCCGGCAAGCGCTTTTCCGCTAAACGCCGAAAGTCATGAAAATTGTGACACTGACTGAGTCGCATTGTGAACAACCTACGTTAAGTACAGTACAAAACAAACAGCCCGCGTGTATGGCGGGCTGTTTCAACAAACGCTGGCAGGACATCCGCCCTGCCGGACACGCCAAAAATTAAACGATACCAGAGCCGGTGGCATTTGGATCGCGCGGACGCGCCACTGCCATTGCTTTACGGTAACCCGCCTGACGATAAACCGCCAGAGGTTCAATTGCTGCGCCTTTACGATAGCGTGCCATGGCCAGAATTGGCGACACATCCAGGTTAAACGCATTTTTCAGCTCAAGCGACGCCATCAGTGCATCGTTGTTTTCCTGGAAGTCATACAGTGCTTCGCGATTTACCAGCAACGCTTTCACATAAGAACGCTGCACTTCAATCGCCGAGTTAATCAGACTTTCAGCCGGATCAGTCACGTTGTGAGATTGATCAAGCATGTATGCTGGACCAAAGCCTTCCTGCTTGCGGTATTCCGCATCCACTAATTCGTTGAAAATCAGGAACTGCTGATAAGGATGCAAAGAACCACTGTCTAAGTCATCATCACCGTATTTACTGTCATTGAAGTGGAATCCACCCAGCTTTTTAAACTGGATCAAACGCGACACAATCATTTCAATGTTGGTATTAGGCGCGTGGTGCCCAAGGTCTACCAGTGACTTACACTTTGGTCCCAGGTGCATTGCAGCGAGTAGGTTTGAACCCCAATCCTGAATCACGGTTGAGTAAAACGCAGGCTCAAACATTTTATGTTCGATGTGCATCTCCCAATCATCAGGCAGACCTTTGTATACTTCTTCCATACTGGCCAGGTAGCGCTCAAAGGCGCGCTGGAAGTGTTGCTGACCTGGATGGTTTGAACCGTCGCCAACCCATACGGTAAGGCTCTTGGCACCCAGTTTCTGACCGTATTCGATCACGTCCAGATTGTGCTGAATTGCCAGGTCGCGCGACGCTTTTTGCGTATTGCTCAGGCTGCCGTACTTGTATGAATGCGCCTGTCCTGGTTGATCCTGAAAGGTATTAGAGTTAACTGATACCCACTTCAGACCAAATGCATCAGCCTGTTGTTTCAGTTCAGAAAAATCACTTACTTTATCCCATGGAAAGTGTGGAGACACACTGTCGGTACAACCAGACAATTCGTTAATAACTGCACAATCTTCCAGCTTTTCAAAAATATTACGCGGCTCGCCTTCGCCCGGGAAGCGCGCAAAACGCGTTCCACCAGTACCAGTGCCCCATGAAGGCACTGCGATTTGAAACTCACCCGCTTTGGCGGTAATCGCTTCAATATCGATGTCTGCACGCGCCAACTTATCGCCAAGTGCTGCGTAATCACTGTTTAAATCATTTACGCGCTTGGCGTTTTCGGCCTCCAGTAAGGCGCTATCAATACGTTTATTCATTGTTATTCCCCTTATCTTAGGAAGGCTTCGTGCAAGCCGCCATCCACACTGATCACCTGACCGGTGGTTTTACTTAGTTGGCCCGATACCAACAGATAAGCCGCTTCGGCTTGATCGTCTGGCGTAATAGGCAGTTTAGTCAGCGTACGCTGGGCATAAAACTCTGCAAGCTTGCTTCGCAGTGATTCAGTGCTTTCGGATTCATCAAACGCAATGTCATATTTGGCTAATGATGAAATAACACGGTCTCTGGGGAACATGCTGCTGCCCTGCACTACCGTGGCAGGCGCCAATGCATTCACATTCACATTGGGTGACAAGGTCACAGCCAGTTCGCGTACCAGATGGTTGGCTGCGGCTTTACTGGTGTCGTACGCCAGCGAGCCTTTCTTGGATACCGCTGCGTTAACGCTGGTAGTTAATACCATTGCGCCTTTGAGACCTTGTTTTTCCCATATCGGCTGAGCTTCAGACGCTACCACATAGCCACCTTTCACGTTAACACCGAAGCTTAAATCAAAGATTTGATCATTCTTCGCCATGTCACCGCCTTCGGCCATAAACACGCCTGCGGTCACAATGACTTTGTCGATGCCGCCGTAGGCAAGCAGAACATTAGTAAACATAGCAGACACTGTGTCACGCTTGGTAATATCTACCTGTAACGCCACTGCCGGTCCACATGCAGAGATGCCGCTGCCAGCAACGCCGATGCCCTGACCATAAATATCGGTGAGTTCTTTTGCAGTGCGTTCAGCATTTTCAAAACGCAGATCCGCACACACCACGTGAGCACCTTCTTTAGCAACCCGATGCGCTACGGCTTTACCGATACCGTCACCCGCGCCAATGACAACAACTACGTCACGTGCCAATGGCTTTTCAGCCGGCATGCGCTGCAGTTTGGCTTCTTCAAGCGCCCAGTATTCGATATCAAAGGCTTCTTGCTGTGGCAGCGCCGTGTATTCCGAAATGGCCTCGGCGCCGCGCATTACTTCAATTGCACAATTGTAGAACTCAGCGGTAACGCGAGATTCACTCTTGTTCTTGCCCCAGGCGATCATGCCAATACCAGGGATAAGTACTACCGTTGGACTTGGATCGCGCATCGCGGGTGAGTCTTCACGTTTACAGGCTTCATAGTAAGCTGTGTAAGATTCGCGGTATGCGGCAAGACCTGATTTAAACTTAGCGATCAGCGTGTCAACATCGTCAGTTTGCGGATTGAAATCTACGTATAACGGTTTGATTTTGGTGCGCAGGAAGTGGTCAGGACACGATGTGCCCAGTTCAGCCAAACGCGGTGCATCAACACTGTTCACAAAGCGCAAAGTGTTGTCGTCGGTTTGTACCGTACCAATAAACTTCACTTTGTTTGAAATCAGGCCACGCGCTACTGGCAGGAATGCCTTCAGCAAATCAGTGCGGGCAGATTCACTCAGGCTCTGGAATTTCTGGCCGCCAAAAGTCATTTCGCCTTTGTCGTGCTCTTCAATATATCGCGCTGCAGTTTCAATTACCCACAGAGATGTTTCATAACAGCTCTTGCTTTCAGAAGACCAGTTTGTGTGGCCATGCTGCCCCAGCAAAATACCCCAGATAGCCGGGTTGGCTTTGTAGGTATCCTCACACACTTTGGCTGCTTCCCAGCCAGGACGCATCCAAGGCACATAAGCCAGCTTGCCGCCCCAAATCACTTCAGTCAGTTTTTCCTGATCTTTACAGGACGCCACTGAAATCACCGCATTTGGGTGCAGGTGGTCAACGTGCTTTTCGTCAATCATGGAATGCAGAGGTGTGTCGATAGACGACGCGCGAGGATTCAAACAGAAGTTACAATGCTTGAACATGCCAACCATGCGATCTTCACCGGCAGACTTATAGCCTTTGTCAGGGTAAATCTGATAAACCTCATCCAGCGCACGCAATTTGTCGGCGTATAAAGAAGAGAAATTTTCTTTGGTAGAGGTTCTTAAGTCACCACCCGACCCCTTCACCCACAGAACTTCAACGTCCTGACCGGTTAATGGATCTTTTTCCATAATCTTAGCTGACGTGTTACCGCCGCCAGTGTTGGTGATTCGCTGGTCTTCACCCAGCTTGTTAGAACGATAGACCAGGTTTTCTACCGGGTCGAGTTTGTCAGCAACGTCATCTTCCCATAAATAATTGACGTGTCTGTAGTCATCTGGCTGATAAGGCATGAAGGTGTCCTTTGCTGTTATTGCTATAAATTGACTTCAATTGCATATTGAAGATTGAATTTACTGTGCAATATACCTGCACAACAATCTTTGTCAATCATTTTCAATCACAAATTAACAGAAATGTAACAGGAGTTTCATTGATGAACACGTCGAATGTTAAATAATCGTGACGAAATAACCGCTTATATGAATGGGAATAAAAAAGTGAAAAACGGTGTTAGAAATGGAAGCGTTCGAAGGGAAAGTTCGAATGGAGGGCTCGGACAATTACTCTTGTGTTCTGAGTGACTGTCCGAAAGCGGCAAACACGTTTATTCGCAGGCTTCAACCACCAGAACTTCTACACCGTGGGTGCGGATCTTATCCAGCACTTCAGGGTCGGCATTGGAATCGGTGATGACAACATCTACGTCAGACAAACCACAGAATATCAGATTACCGCGAACGCCAATTTTACTGCTATCCGCCAGTACAATCAGTTGCTCTGCGCGCTTGCGTAACTTCTGTTCAGCCAAAATTAATAACGGGTCGTTTTCTACCACGCCAAATTCGCTCACACCCGGTGAGCCCATAAACATTTTAGAGCCATGGAAATTTTGCGTAGTATCGTTTTCGAAAGAACTCAAAATGATACTTTGCTTGCGATACACCTCACCGCCAGGCAAGGTAATTTGATTCTGGCTGTTATCAAGCAGTTCATTAGCCAACACAAAGGAATTGGTCAGAATATTCATGCGGCGTTCCGCTAAAAACTCCGCCATCATAAAAGTAGACGTACCGCCATTAATAATAATGGAATCACCGTCATTACACATTTGTGTAGCGGCTTTGGCAATCATGCGCTTAGTGTCGGTGTTGCGCTCGCGATCAACCAGGAACGCATTGCCCGACAGCTTAATATTCGACACGGTTCGCGTATCAACTACCTGCGCACCACCGCGAATTTTTTTGATTTTATTGGCGGCCGCCAGCTTTACCAAATCCCGACGAATAGTGGCTTCAGACGAATTTAATTGCTTACACAACTCTTTCACACTGGCGAAAGAAGACTCATCCAGAATATCTAAAATTAATTGTTGTCGTTGTTTTTCCAGCATATTTGGTCCTGTTGTGTTTACGCAAACTTGACCAAATATAGTTATTTAACAATTCATTTTCAATCATAATGTGAAATTTATGATTGATTTTTATTGATTTCGTTATACCACGCCGCTTTATAAGCCAATAAATCGTCGAATTGAGTGGCTTGGCAAGGATTCAACGGAAATGCCAGTGCGCTGGTTTGCTCAAAATCAATGAGCGCCGCAGCCCCCATTACCGTACCGGTATTATCCGCAGAAAGATACACCGGCTGATCGGCGCGCAACTGCGCAACTATTTGGCAAAGTATCGGATTCTTTAAGAATGCCCCTTCAATAAAGATAGGACCCGACGCGTTTAAATCATTGAGTCGCTGATCAATCATCAGTGCACAATACAGTGTGGCTATGGCCTGAGGAGCCTCAGGCGCTGAAGGACAACAAAATGACGGCGTTAATCCACCGAATGGCCCGTTGCCCGCGCTAAAATCCGGTGTTACCAGCCACTGCTCACTGATGGCTCGCTGCACATCATTCAGCTCCACTGTCATGCTGATATTGCCACCCAGGGTAGTACAAATACTTTCGTATTCCCTGCCCCCCATAAAACGGGCACAACACACCGGATTGCCTTTCACATCCACATTGGCCAGCGTATCGCGATGCCCCGCTAAATCCGCAACGTTGCCGTTGCCCTGCATCAGAATAGTCCAGGTACCGGTTGAAATTACAGTAAACGCGCCACTGCCTGTCTGGCTGGACTTCAGGTAACGTAAAAAGCTGGCATTGCTGTCGTGTACACCGGCATAAATATTACACTCAACAGGTAATCCGGTTTCCTTTGCAACAGCGTCACTAACCTGCCCCAAACAATCCCAGGCGTTACGCATAGGTGGCATCAGGTTTAGCCAGTTCTGCTGCGATACCAACGATGAATATTGCCCGGCTTTTGGTGACCACATATCAGTATGGCAACCCAGTGACGTCACTTCACTCGCTAGTTCCCCACCGAACCGCCATGCCCAGTACTGTGGATACATGACAATGTGAGTGGTATTGGCGAATTGCGTGGGATATTTCTGCTGCAGCCAGAACAACTGCTTACCCAAATTTAACCCTGCCGGTAATTCGGGGGACAAGGTATCTTCAAATGCAGGCCGCACCGCCTGGTAGGCCAACGTGCAACTATCGACACCGGTGAATTCATAATCAAGGACAGGCAGTGCCAGTGCAGTGGCCTTATCCTGCACCTTAGCGTTAACCAGTGCAGCGGTAGCGCCATGCGTAGTGAAAACCAAATCAGTAACCTTACTCGTGCCTGGGTAGGAGTGAAAGGTTTCTAACAGCCAGGACCAGATTGAGGCCACATCAGCCTGCGGATACATTCCCGCGATAGGCGCATTTTTACAACTAAAACTGGCTTGTTCTGCACCGTTTTGTACAAACAGTAATTTAATGTGGGTTTTACCGATATCTAGAATGGCTTTCACTGTGTTGCTACCTGTCTGTTGCTATCTGACCGACTCAAACAACCCAGTGTGAACTGAACGGTTGCATCGCCGGCAAGTTACATGAATTTAACAACGAACATGATAACGCAAAAACAATCATTATCAATCATAAAA
>NZ_JBLBUE010000144.1:0-9218 GCF_047290655.1 Alteromonas sp. AMM-1
AGGCCGTTTATACTGGCTGGTGCCATTGCCGCGGCAATTGGCATGCTGCTTATGCCAAACGCACCCTTGTTCGTGGCAATTATGGCACCCATGTTGTTTGGTGCAATGATGCTGGCACTGATGGATGCCAGTTTTAACGTGTGTTTCCAGCCATTCAGATCCCTGGTGTCTGACATGGTACCCACTGGCCAGCGCAATGCCGGATATTCAATTCAATCGCTGCTGATTAACATAGGTGCGGTGATTGGTTCTATTTTGCCGTTTGTACTCACCAATGTAATTGGATTGGAAAATACGTCAAAAGCAGGAGAGGTAGCGCCTTCCGTTGTCTGGGCTTTTTACCTGGGGGCGACTGTACTGTTGGGTTCGGTATTATGGACGGTGCTTCGCACTAAAGAATATGCACCAGAGGATTATGCGCGATATAAAGGTTTGCAAGCGGAAGATACTCTGCCAAACAAAGCGCCACTGGGTGAACGCCTGGCGAATTTCTTCAAGTTGGTTACCAACATGCCAGGCACGATGAAGCAGCTGGCAGTTGTACAGTTTTTCTCATGGTTCTCCCTTTACATTATGTGGGTTTATACCACGCCAGCTATTACGCAACACATTTGGGCTGTTGATAAAATGTGGTTTGACCCAGCCTACCTTGCTTCGATGGAATCCATCCCACAGCATATTGCCGATGCCAAAGGTGCAGCAGGTGACTGGGTGGGGATCCTGTTTGCCGGATATTCGGTATTTGCCGCACTCTTTTCCATCGTACTGGCCGGGCTGGCCGACCGTTTTGGTCGCAAGCTGGTGTATAGCTTATCGTTAGCTGCCGGTGGTTTAGGTTATCTGAGTTTTAGCCTGTTCCAGGACTTAAATCAGGTAACCGTTAATTTGCTTATCACAGAAGTCACTGTGCCTATGGGGGCCGTGAATCTGCTCATCCCGATGATCGGGGTAGGGATTGCCTGGGCAGCCATTCTGGCCATGCCTTACGCAATGTTGGCGGGTAGTCTGCCAGCCAGACAAACGGGTGTTTACATGGGCATATTTAACTATACCGTGGCCATGCCGCAAATTATTGCGGGTGTGAGTGCCGGATGGATATTAAGTAACGTATTTGCCAATGAAGCTATCTACATCATTATGGTGGCTGGCGGCTCTATGCTGGCAGGCGCGGTGGCGGTGTACTTTGTAAAAGAATCTGTACCGGCAGCAGAACAAGGAGCCTCTCATGCGTAAGTTATTTTCCATTGGCGCAATCGCCAGTGCGGTTATGTTGTCAGGGTGCCAGTCAACGTCATCGGTAACAGAACCGGCATCGATATACGGCACTCAAGAGCCCTTTACCAAAGAAGCGGTTTATTTTGTGATGACCGATCGGTTTGTGGACGGCGACCCGAATAATAATTACGAACAGCAGGGCGGAGCGCATCCAAGCTGGTCGCTACGACTTGAAGGACCAGACGGAAAATTTGCCAATGCCGGCTATATGGGCGGTGATTTTAAGGGGATTTTACAGAATCTGGATTACATAAAGGAGATGGGTTTCACTGCCATTTGGATCACACCGGTACTGGATAACCCGGATCAGGGTTTTACTGGTGATGAGCCGATTACGTATGGCGGTATGTTTAAAGATGGCGGGAAGTCTGGTTATCACGGATACTGGGCAACGAATTTCTACAAAGCTGATGAGCACTTAGTGAGTGAAGACCTCTCGGTATCCGATTTTACTACTGCATTGCATGATGCCGGCATGAAAGTCGTATTTGACATTGTAGCTAATCACGGTACGCCCAGCTGGACAATGCCTGTAGATCAGCCTGGTTATGGTGAAATTTACGACATGGATGGCAAGTTGGTGGCAGACCACATGAATTTGCCGCCGGAATCACTCGACCCGCAGAATGAGCCATTGCACAGCTTCTTTCATCCCTACCCGGATTTAGTGAAACTGTCGAATCTTGACGAGCACAATCCCGCGGTTCAGGCGTACCTGATCAATAGTTATTTATACTGGATTGAGCAGGGGGCCGATGCATTCAGAATCGATACAATTCGCCATGTTTCCCACGACTTCTGGCGCACTATGTCAGACCGGATCCGCGCAGAACACCCGGGTTTTTATATGTTTGGCGAGAGTTTTCAGTACGATGCAAATTTTATAGCCCAGCATACTCAGCCTAAAAATGGCGGTATTTCGGTTCTGGATTTTCCGATGCAAAAAGCCATGGTGTCGGTATTTGAGCAAGCGGATAGCGATTATGCCTTGTTGGCTGATACCTTGTATCTGACCCATGGGCCTTATCATAACCCCTATGAACTCACCACATTTTATGACAACCACGACATGGCGAGAATGAATGCCAGTGATGAGGGGTTTATTGATGCCCACAACTGGTTATTCACCGCGCGGGGCATACCTGTGGTGTATCAGGGATCTGAGTTTGGGTACATGCGTGGTACCTCTGAGCATGTGGGCAACCGTAACTACATCGGTCAGGAGCGGCTTGAAAACGCTCGCAACCATAACATTCGGGAAAATCTGTCGCGCATTGCATTGGTTCGTCAACAATCACCTGCGTTGCAGCGTGGTTTGCAATACAACCTGACGTTGTCAGGTCATGAAGCCGTATTCTTCAGGGTAGTACAAGACAGTGCTGCGCAACAAACCGCGCTGGTTATGCTGAATAAGAGTGACATGCCTATGCAAATGCAAGCCGACACCTTTGTGGATAGCGGCGAATGGCAGGAACGCATAACAGGGTCATCAGTGCAGGTGAGTAATGGTGCGCTTTCTGCCACTGTTCCTGCGCACGGTGTGCGGGTATTTGTTAAAAACGGACCTGTTACAAGTAATACGTTCACGCAGGTGCTGTTAGAACAAATGGCTCGTCAGTAAATTCTGGATTAAAGAAAGCCTGAAAGTACGGCGCGGTCATCTTTAAAAGGGAAGACCGCGATTTTTCTCAGGCGTTTTCCTGTCCACAGGACTGCCTCACAATCAGTGTGGCTGGCATGAGGTAATCAGTGGTCTGTTCGCCATCAATTGCTCGCAACAGGTTTTCTACCAATGCTTCACCTGCCTGTATTGTGTTTTGCTGAACAGTGGAGAGACTGGGCGTGGTAAAGGCTGATAGCTGGATATTATCGAATCCTACGACAGCAACATCAGCCGGCACCTGGATACCTGCCGCTTTTAAGGTTTTGAGCACACCTACGGCAATGATATCGGCAGCACAGACTATGGCATCAGGTAATGGCGCGCCACTATTAAGAAGCTGTGTTGCTGCTTCTATACCCGCTGATTCAGCAGAGATAGCATCAAGCTGAATACAAGCCTGAGATTCCCCATTGTGTTGATCAATCGCGGCCAGATAGCCGTCATAACGGCCCTGAAACTCTGGCGCTTTCTCACCAATATCACCAATAAATGCATAACGGCCCTGGCGCAAAGACAACAAATGTTCAGTAACGTCTTTGCCACCCTGAAAATTATCGCAGCCAATAGAAATCCCCGGATACTCAGCAACAGGGGCTCCCCAGCGCATAATGTGGGTGCCCTGTTCCTGTAATTGAGCAAGCTTGCTTTCGTAGGAACGGTAATCTCCATATCCGAGCAAAATAATGCCATCGGCTTTGTGTGAATCTTCAAATTCAGCGTGCCAGTCACTTTCCAGGTTCTGGAAAGATACCAGTAAATCATAGCCTCTGCTGGCACAGGCTTTGGTAATACTGCCTAGCATCGAAAGAAAAAACGGGTTGATCATGGAGTCGTCAGAGGTGGGATCTTCAAACAGCAGCAAAGCAATAGTACTACTGCGCTGACGACGCAGGTTACTGGCATTTTTATCCACTTTGTAGTTGAGCTGCTGCGCAATTTCCTGCACTTTTTTACGGGTCTCAATATTCACCAGTGGGCTGTCATTTAACGCCCGGGACACCGTAGACTGAGACACGCCAGCCATGTGAGCAATATCAAAAGAAGTGGCTTTGTTTTTCATGCTTTAGAGTAATTTATTGTTGACGAAAACCGTGAAAATTCATAGCCCGACACCAAATCTCAGGTCAGGGCTGAACACATTCACTGGCAGTATAGATGAAATCATTACAATGGGAAATTGGCTTTACACGTGAACAATAATAAACGTGGTTTGACACCATAAAGCAATGATATACTCGCCAGCATACGGCGTGAATATTCGTCGATAAATACAAAACAAGTCGACATCACGTAACCGACAGTCATTAAATAATAAAATAAGGGGCATCGCGAATGGCCGAGACTGAACACCGTCCGACCAATTTTATCCGCCAAATCATCGATAAAGACCTTGCGAGTGGGCTGCACTCAACCGTTAAAACGCGCTTTCCACCAGAGCCTAACGGTTTTCTTCATATAGGTCATGCAAAGTCTATCTGCCTGAACTTTGGTATTGCCCAGGATTATCAGGGTACCTGTAACCTGCGCTTTGATGATACCAACCCGGCAAAAGAAGACATCGAATTTGTAAACTCTATTCAGGAAGACGTGCGCTGGCTTGGTTTTCAGTGGGATGGCGATGCACGTTATTCTTCAGATTACTTTGACCGCTTGCACGGCTACGCAATCGAGTTAATCGGCAAAGGGCTGGCGTATGTGGATTTCAGTACTCAGGATGCGATGCGTGAAATGCGCGGTACGTTAACTGAGCCGGGTAAAAACAGCCCGTACCGGGATACCAGTGTTGAAACCAATCTGGCCGAATTTGCGAAAATGACCGCTGGTGATTACCAGGAAGGTCATTGCTGTCTGCGTGCGAAAATCGATATGGCTTCGCCGTTTATGTGTATGCGTGATCCGGTGATTTACCGCATTAAGTTTGCCCATCACCATCAAACCGGTGAGCAATGGTGCGTTTACCCAATGTACGATTTTACCCACTGTATTTCAGATGCCATTGAAGGGATCACCCATTCACTGTGTACACTGGAATTTCAGGACAACCGCCGCTTATACGACTGGGTAATCGAAAACATCACCATCGACTGTGTACCCCGTCAGTATGAGTTTTCGCGTTTAAATCTGGAATACACAGTGCTGAGTAAACGCCGTTTAATACAACTGGTGGATGAAAAGCACGTAACAGGTTGGGACGACCCTCGGATGCCGACGATTGCCGGTTTACGTCGCCGAGGATACACGCCTGCATCGGTGCGCGAATTCTGTAAGCGTATTGGTGTGACCAAAATGGACAACATGGTTGAAATGGGCATGCTGGAAGCCTGTATTCGCGATGATTTGAACGTGAATGCGCCGCGCGCCATGGCCGTGTTAGACCCCATTAAACTGGTGATTGAAAATTATCCGCAAGGCGAGCAAGAAACCCTGATTGCCCCTAATCATCCGAGCGATGAATCAATGGGTAGCCGTGAATTGACCTTTGGTCGCGAAGTGTGGATTGAGGCAGAAGACTTCCGCGAATCTGCCAATAAGAAATTCAAACGTCTGGTACTGGATAAAGAAGTACGCCTGCGCAACGCCTACGTGGTTAAGGCCAATCGGGTGGAAAAAGACGAGCAGGGCAATGTGACTACGGTTTACTGTACTTATGATGCTGATACGTTAGGAAAGGATCCGGCTGACGGCCGCAAGGTAAAAGGCGTGATCCATTGGGTTGATGTAGCAACTGGCGAAGCGGCGCAATTCCGTTTGTACGACCGTTTGTTTAACGTACCCAACCCAGCTGCCGAAGAGTCATTTGTTGAAGCTATCAACACAGACAGTTTACAGGTAAAACAGGGCTGGGCCGAGCCTGGCCTGGCATCTCGCGTGCCTGAGATTGGCGCGTGGCAGTTTGAGCGTACTGGTTATTTCTGTTTAGACAAAGACAGCACAGAATCACAACGGGTTTTCAATCAAACTGTTGGGTTACGTGATACGTTTGCCAATAACGACGACTAGTAACAACGGATTTGCCCTTAAATTGAAAAGCCACCGATAGGTGGCTTTTTCTTTTTCTGTGTAGCGAAACAATACGTCTTATTTCGGTTGGCAATCCAATGATTGGCCGTTTATCGACAGGCTGTCGTTGCCCATTAAGTACAGGTACAGGGGCATGATTTCTTCCGGCGTTTTCAATGTTTCTGGTTGTTCTGCCGGAAACGCCGAGGCGCGCATCGCGGTGCGGGTTGCGCCCGGATTAATGCAATTAAATCGAATGCTGCTGTTTTTATACTCGTCTGCTAACACCTGCATGAGTCCCTCGGTTGCAAACTTAGATACGGCATAGGTACCCCAAAACGCACGGCCTTTTTTACCCACAGAAGAACTGGTAAGAATAACCGAGGCTTGTTCAGCATGAGCCAGTACCGGTAGTAACGCCTGCATCATGTAAACGCTGCTATTGAGGTTAATCTGCATCACTTTTTGCCACTCTTCAGGCGAAATATCCGCAAAGCGACTCAGATGCCCAAGTGCACCGGCGTTCAGCAGTACGCCATCGAGTTTACCAAACTGATCGCCAATGGTACGCGCCATTCCAGCGTAATGCTCGGGCGTAGCGCCTTGCAGGTCGAGTGGCACTATAGCGGGCTCGGCACCGCCGTTGGCAACAATTTCATCGTAAACTGATTCCAGTTTGCTTACGGTTTTACCCAGTAAAATACAGGTTGCGCCGTATTGTGAATAGGTGAGGGCAGCTTGCTTGCCAATACCGTCACCTGCACCCGTGATCAGGATGACTTTTTTATTAAGAAGATCTTTAGGTGCGTGATAATCATTCATAAATTTAGATACCTGCTAAACTTGCTTGAAAGGTTAAGCCGTTGCTTACCCGGATTCGGACCAGTAAATTGCAGGAGATGATACAAATATCCTGAATCAAGTAAACCAATACTTGTTGTGTTGTATAGAAGAACCCTTAAAATATGCGAAAAATCAGTCAGGTAGAATATTACCTTACAAAAAGTTAACAAAATTTTGCAATATTTCGATAAAGAAAATAATATGGTCAATAACAACTGGTCGTACATGTTTGATTTTTAGACTATGATCAAGGTATTAGGCCTTAGTAGTACTAATTAAACGCGCGATTGCCAGGATAACAATAATCCGTTTTGTAGGGAGAAATAATGAAAAAACTAATTCTTAGCACCAGTGTGGCCTTGGCACTGGGGTTAACGGGCTGCGGCGGTGGAACGACAATTGATAACATCAATGGTAGTACAGATGAAGTCACCCCCTACTCACGCGTAGTCTTTGACCCGGCTAATGGCAATCTGAATGTGCCAAACGACCTTCTCATGCTTCCTGGTGCTGATGGTTTCTTTGATTACACTCTTAACATTCCTGTAGACGATCCTACTGACTTCGGTGATCCGCAAAATGCACTAAACGTGTTAGACGGCTGGTCTATTCAACATCCATTTACTATCAGCGTACAAACTGCACCAGGCGAGTCGCTGGATGCCAGCACACTGTCGGCTGGTGTACATCTGTACGAAGCAATACTGGGTTTGAACCAAAGCGATCCGGATTGTGCGTCTTCGGCTATTCCGTCCTCTGGTTGTAAACTGGGCGACCAGCTAACCTACGGTGTAGATTATGTTTTATCCTTGGTGAACGGCAGCACCATCAGCGTAGTTCCATTGAAGCCACTAAAACCGGCGACAGGGCACATGCTGGTAATGACAACCGGTTTAAAAGATACGTCGGGTAAATCAGTACAGGGTTCTACTACCTGGGATCTGGTGCGCCAGGACATCAACACTATGCCGCTGTCTTCTTCGTCTCAGTTGCAGTTACAAACTATCGTAAACTCTTACATCACTCCGCTATTAGGTGCCGGGTATGATCGCGAAGAAATTACCTATGTGTCTGCTTTTACCACGCAATCTACCACTGATGTTCTGGGCACAGTTAAAAAACTGCTGATTGCTGATGTGGTAACGGCACTGCAAACCGACCCATCAACCGTGGGTTCTGCACTGCCAGCTATTGTTGTGCAGGATGCTACTGGTGCCGACAACGCGATGGAAGCGTTGAATCTAGTGAGTGATTCTACGCTGGCTGGTGCGGTTGAGTTAGCTAAGTCTGGTCAGTCTGCACCTATACAGGCTGCTATTGATGCGACTGATTTTTCATTGTTACAAACCTGTGATGGCCTTTTGGGTACTGCCTCTGGTCAGTTAAGTGCTTACTGGGGTCCTATGAATACGGTAGCTGCTGGTCTGGCGTCCAATATTCTGCCTCAAGTCGGCGCTTTCTGTGCCGCCGAGCGTTATAGCGGTACTATCAGCCTGCCATATTACCTGGGCGTACCGTCACTCACTAACCCAATGGCGCCGGTAAATGAATTCTGGCACGCTGCTTGTGATAGCGGCATTATCCTGGCTGGTTTGTCAGATGCAGTGAAAGCCGTTGCCACACCAGGTCCAAACTACGCCTTGTGTAGCAGTGTAGGATTGGCGGATTTGCGCGTGAATGGCGAGAAGATCGACACCAAACGCAATCTAACCCGCTTTAGCCCTATCCCACAGGCTACCATTGCGGAAAACAGCCTGGAAGTGCAGGTAACTGTGCCTGATCCAGTGGTTGCAACCGCATTGGGTTACCCAATTACCAAACCAGCAGCAGGCTGGCCAGTAGCAATTCTGGTGCACGGTATTACGGGTACTAAAGAGCAAATGATGGCGATCAGTGGTACCTTGTCTTTACACGGTGTAGCAACTATTGCGATTGACCACCCATTGCATGGTAGTCGTGGATTTGACGTGAACATGGATGGCACCGATGACATCAATGCCAGCACGGTATCGCCTACGCATTACATGAACCTGGCTTCATTGCCTACTGCGCGTGACAACCTGCGTCAAAGCGTTGCCGATTTACTCGGTCTGCGCTTGGGTATCAATGCCATTGTAGATATGTCTACGTCGGGCAATGTTGACATCGATACCTCAAAAGTATCAATGATGGGGGTATCACTGGGTGCCATTACCGGTGCAAACTTCTCAGCCATGGCTAACAGTACGCTGGGTAATGCGTTACTGGATAACATGTTTGCAATTAAAGCGGCGTCTCTGGAGTCGCCAGCCAGTGGTATTGGTAACTTCCTGTTAGAGTCGCCTGATTTTGGCCCGCTTATCAAAGCGTTACTGATGCTCCAGACATCAGAAGACTTTGCTGGCTTTGTAGCTGAGTATTACGGTGACAGCCCAACTGAAGCGCAATTGCGTGATGC
>NZ_JBLBUE010000145.1:0-9166 GCF_047290655.1 Alteromonas sp. AMM-1
ACCCGCCGCTGCCCGTTTTGTGATGTTGCGCACGGCAAACCTTTACCACCAAGCGCTGAAGAGCCCTTAAAACTGGCAACCACGATTAAAGAAATGAACCTGAAATACGTGGTAATTACCTCAGTTGACCGTGACGATTTGCGCGACGGCGGTGCTCAGCACTTTGTTGATTGCATAAACGCCATTCGCGAGCACAGCCCGAATACCACGATTGAAGTATTAGTTCCGGATTTCCGCGGTCGCATGGACCGGGCACTGGAAATTTTCAAAGCCGGGCCACCAGATGTATTTAATCATAACCTGGAAACCATCCCGCGCTTGTACCGTGAGTGTCGTCCGGGTGCAAATTATCAGTGGTCACTGGACTTATTGAAGAAATTTAAAGCACAACACCCGTCGATTCCCACCAAATCGGGCCTGATGATGGGGATGGGCGAAACGAAGGAAGAAATCGCTGAAGTATTGAAAGACTTACGCGCTCATGACGTAAACATGCTGACACTGGGGCAGTACCTGCAACCAAGCCGTCATCACTTCCCGGTTAAACGCTACGTTCACCCGAATGAATTTGACGAATTAGGCGCACTGGCTAAAGAAATTGGATTTACTCACGCCGCTTGTGGCCCTATGGTGCGTTCTAGTTACCACGCCGACCGTCAGGCCGCTGGCGAAGAAATTAAATAATAAACTCGGGAGCAGGTTGATATACCACAACCTGCTTTTTACCCGCCCTTTTTGCTTGATACATTGCCACATCGGCGGCATTTAGCATTGAGGTTAACGACCTGCCAGCACTATTTGAATCACACACACCATAGCTGGCAGAGATTACCCGTCCATCCAACTGCTTTTTCGTACTTATCATGCTTAAATGCTGACTAATCAGCCAGGCAAATTCCTCAGCCTGACTGGCGTTTGTGGAAACGAGGAAGATGGCAATTTCCTCCCCCCCGATGCGTGCCACACTGAGCACTTGTGGAGTACGAAGCTCAAGGATAACGTTACTGACATTTTGCAACACCCAGTCCCCACTTTGATGCCCAAAACCGTCGTTCACCCATTTCAGATTATCCAAATCCATTAAAATCATGCTGCATGTTTCAGCATGGTCTGGATTAGCTAGATATGCAGTTACCCGCTCGGTAAAACACCGGCGATTGTGCAGCCCTGTTAAGGCATCCGTATTAGCCATCTTTACCAGCGTTTTGCGTTGTTGCTTATGACGATACAAGGTTACAAGCAACAACATAATCAACGAAACAGACAACACTGCCACTAAATACGTGTTCAGCATGCGTTGGTGGCTAACGAGCAATTCGCGTTCCAGTAAGGCGTTTTGCTTCCCCAATGACTGCATTGCCCGTTCTGATGCAGCCAGGCTAAATTCCGCCTGGGCCACGGCCAATTGTTTAGCCATGGCACTTTTTTGTTCCTGATGTCGCAAATCGCTTACGATCCTGAGCCAGTGATACGCTTGCGCATATTGTTGTTGTCGCTTTGCCAATTCCGACTTAAGCAAGCTGGCCTTTATATAGCCTTGAAGATAATCAGTTAATACCGGGTTAGCTAACAGGTCGTCTACGATTAACTCTGCCTGGTCATAACGTTGTAACGAAAATAACGCCAGCGCGTAGTGATTTTGAAGTGCCGCCCATAAATGAAAATAGTCGAGTTTTTTCACTTTGCTTTGATGGCTTTCGACAAACGCCACGGTAGCTTTATAGTCTTGCCTGCTATTGAGTAAATCGCTCCAGGTAACCAGGTAATCTATGGTATAGACGCTGGGCTGCAAGGCATCACATTGCTTTTGGAGTGTGTCTAACCAACGGTCATCAATATCAGAGGGATTCAACCCTTTTTTTGCGGTAAATTCATAAGTAGTAAAACGGCAGTTAAGCACATCTGGCATTGGCTCGGGATAGCTGCGCGCGTCCATAATCAGCTGCAGGGCATCATTAAACAATTCTAAATGCAGGAAAAAAAACACCTGACCTATACGGGCAGTAAACCAGTCGCTATCGCGTGGACTGCGGGACTGAATTTCGACCAATTCCTCTACCAGTAATACGCCCTTTTCCCATTCTTTTAATCCTGCGTATAAACTAAGAAGAGTAGCCCGGGAGCGAAGGGCAAGACGGCCGCTATCATGTCTTATGGTAATCGGCTCCAGTAACTTTGCCGCTTTACTGATGTCAGAATTCATTGCTACGTGAAAGGCATGCAGGTAGTCGAGGTAGTCTTGTTCACTGTCTGAGAGCGTAAAGCGACTGGCCTTTTTTAAGAGTGCCAGCGACGCCTGGCGATCCATTACACGCAAGCTATCGGCTTGCTCTAACAGTTCGATGGCTTCCTGAGCGTGACTCAACGGGCTGGTAAGTACTGTTATAAACAGGAGGCATGACGTGAGGTGTCGCAATACTGCAAATTTGATACGCACCTCCAACACAGTTACATCTGAACACTACCCAGGTAAATTTAACCGACATGCCTGGCTCAACCAATCATAGCAATAACGCGATGATTTTCTAGTGCCTTTCATAGTTTACAACCGCGTCTCTTCAACTACGACGCCATACTGGCAGAGTATTCGTACACCCGGTTGCGGCCGTACTGTTTCGACTGATACAAGGCTAAATCTGCTGCCGCATATAAATTATCGAGTTTATAACCGGCATGCGAACTGCACCCCACCCCGGCACTCACGGTGAGCTTAAAATTATAGCCCGATTTATTGGTATCGATATTATCAATTGCCTGCCGGCATTCTTCTGCGATCCGCAATCCAACACTGCTGTCCTGCACCATCAGAGCGACACCAAATTCTTCGCCGCCCAATCGCCCTACAATGGCATTTTCAGTCACACTATCGCGAATAGTAGCAGCAACCTGAATGAGCGCCCAGTCACCCACCTGATGACCATAGGTGTCATTAATATTTTTAAAGTGATCCAAATCCAACAAGATCAACGACACCGCATTGTTGTTTTTCTGTGCCTGACTCAGAAGACTTTCTACGCTTTCAGTAAAGAAGCCACGGTTAGCAATTTTAGTCAAACCATCGGTATGTGCATAATAACGCAGTTTTGCCTGCACTTTACGGCTTCGAAACGACCAGAACAATAAGGTCGCCAAAAGCAGAGAAACTAAAGACAACGCAAGAAGCGAATTTTCCAGCTGTTCAGTGGTGAGTTGAGACTCCGTTTTTAATAAGTTATTTTGCTTGTTTAAAATTTCAATCTGACTTTGCTTGGCGTCGACTTCAAACCAGGCTTTCTGAATAGCCATTTCATTTGCCAGTTTGCTTTCAAACATGCTTTTTTCAAGCGCCAGCTTTTCATTCAAATAATAATAAGCTTGATTGAAGTCCTGTTTCACTTCAGCCAATTGGCGTAACACATCAAACATGGTGATCTTAGCACCAACGAAGCTATCAATATTATCGAGGGACAATGCCATTTCTGCATACTGCTGCGCCTCATCATACTGCTTTAGTGCAACATGTAACGTAGCAAAATGGTTATATATCTCTACTAACTGGGAATCCTGGCGAAACTGTTCTGCCTGAATGAGCGTAAATTGAAGTACATTCAACGCCTCTTGAAAGCGATTCTGCTGTTTGAGCCATTTGACCTTCCATACTTCGATATTGATCAGTTCATAATCTAATTTAGCCTCGCTGCATACTGCTTCAGCGTCAGTAAATTCAGCAAGGGAAACGATATCGAGGTTCAATTGGATAGACGCAGAGATTTTAACCGAAGCAGCCAAACAACGGTTGAGTAGATCGGCATCTGGCATAGACAAGACACGCTCACTGAAATGCAATGCGGTTTCCGGTTGATTGATTTGCCGGTATAACAATGCAAGGCTTACAAATGCACCTGGGCGATATTTAGATTCAGGGTTTTGTTGCAGAAGGGCTAACAACTCTTCAACACGGTGAAAGCCTTCTTCCCACTGTTTTTTGGCTCCTAGCAAATTAATCAACGAGCCAATAGTGCGGATACGAATGTCGGCGTTTTGAGTGACACCCAGGAGTTCGTTATAACGATTGATTACGGCATCAAGGTCGCCATCAAATGTCAGAAAGTAAGCATCGAGATATTGGTAATATTCTCTCTGTTCAGAACTTAACCCTTCAACAGGTATAGCAGCCAAGCGCAAGCGGCTTTCCACAGGAGTGGAAAGGCGAGCATGGTCAATTTCGGATAACTCTAATGTATAATCTGTCTGACAATGTCCAGTAAATGACAATGCATTTAATAGCATTACCAACAAAAACGACATTAAAGTAATACGCTGCATACTTCTGACTACTTCTCGCTGTTATGCAATTACTGATTCTTTCGGCGGCTCTTCTTCCTCCGGGTCATCAGGTTTAGAAATGGATAAGGTTGGCTGATTTTCAGTATCAGACATTGACGCTATCAGCGCCTCTATTTCTGCGCGGTCTTGTTTAGTTAATTGTGACAAATCAGACGCAGGGTCAATACCCAATTTTTCTAAAATTTTGATAGCAGTCATTATTGTACCTTTTATATCCATTCGGGTTTGTATTGCCTAACATTCTTTTTACCACGCTATGCGCCGGAAATCGATTTTAATTGCGCAACAATCGCATGATTTGGCCTTAATTTTTTACCCGGAGGAATCACTAATGTTGAAATGAGTGACACGTCTGCATTGGGTAATTCTTGCAACGAAAACCAGACTATTTTGGGTTGTTGCGTTGGCAAAAAAGGAGATTCATATATCGCAATCTTATGATCAGGCGCATAGTGTTCCAGCAGCATGTTCATAAGCACAGTTCGCTCCTGCGGCCCGGTTTGCTTTGGTGTCATCGACAAATCCCCGGCATGCCCCAGTTGCCATAATATCAGATAGGCAGTTGGGTCTATTACGCGCTCGTAAAACATAAACTGGCTGGTTTCAAAAGACTGGCATCCATAGGCGCCTGGGTCGATCCCCATGTCTGCATATAAACACGCATCAGCAGAAATCCCCGGTTCCATCCATGCGGTAAAGCCCTCTTCCCTTGCCTGTTTTATTGCGGCATGCGGTACCTGTGCAAACACCCCCGGATGACCGTAAAACACACCTACAACCCGCAGCCCGCTGCGAACGGCATCCATCAGTGCTTGTTGCATTTCTGTGTAGGTTTGTCCGCGGTCTTTATTTTTACCGTACAGCCCTTGCAATGAACGGACATCCGGGTGCATGGTAGCAATCCACTTTTCAATCACCGGATGACAACTACTGAACACTACATCGGCCTGGGAAATATGATTCCGACACCGCTCTGACATGTGCGCACCAAGCACAATACCAGGGCCTACACACACCAAACTTCCCGCTTTTACCGCCATGCTTTAATCCTGTATACACTGCTTTTCTGTCTATCGGCTAAAAAACCAATAATCGAATAGATTAATATAAAAAGATCGCATATTCGAGTTATTCCTCAGGTTTATAACGACTGACTGTACCCAGCGCGGCAAGGCTTGCTACAATGAATAAAAATACAAGAACGACACAGACTATGCGTAAACACATTTATATTGCCTACACGGGCGGCACAATAGGTATGCGCCCATCGGCGCAAGGTTATGTACCTGCTCCGGGGTTTCTGGCACAAACGCTGGCTAACATGCCGGAATTTCACCGCGAAGAAATGCCACTCTACACATTACATGAATACGATGAGCTAATGGACTCATCGGATATGAGTCCGGCAGACTGGCAACATATTGCAGATGATATTGCCAATCATTACGACCAATACGACGGTTTTATTATCCTGCATGGCACCGATACCATGGCGTATACCGCATCAGCATTGAGTTTTATGCTGGAAAATCTGGGCAAGCCGGTAATTATTACGGGCTCACAAATCCCCTTTGCAGAGCTGCGTTCTGACGGACAGGAAAACCTGCTAAACGCCCTGTATATTGCCGCCAATTATCCCATTGCGGAAGTCAGTTTATATTTCAATAACAAGCTACTGCGCGGAAATCGCAGTCGCAAAGTGGATGCGGACGGCTTTGATGCCTTTGACTCACCGAACTTCCCGCCGCTGCTGGAAGCCGGGATCAGCATTCGGGTAAAAGCGGGCAAAATCACACTGCCCACTCCCCATACGTTAAAAGTGAATCCGGTAAAGGCGCAACCCATCGGACTGGTAAGCCTGTACCCGGGTATATCACCTGCGGTAATTGAAAACACCATTCAACAACCGGTAAATGCGTTGATCCTGCTGAGTTATGGTGTTGGCAATGCGCCGCAAAATCCCGCCTTGCTTGCTCAGCTTAAACTGGCCGCCGAGCGCGACATAGTGGTAATCAACTGTACCCAGTGTTTGCGGGGAAAAGTTAACATGGGTGGCTATAAAACCGGCCATGGCTTATCGCAGATAGGTGTTGTATCCGGGCATGATATGACGCCGGAAGCAACGCTGGCCAAGCTGCACTGTCTGCTTAGCCAGTCGCTGACGGTAGAAGCACTTAAACACGCACTCACACACAACTTGCGCGGCGAACTCACTGAATAAAGGTACACCAATGCAATACAGCGGCAACTTAAGTAAAATGCGGGTGAGCGCCAGCGACGATTGCGTAGCTCAGTATACCCTCGCTCTGGGCGGGCACGATATCGACATGAACGCCCTGATAGGCCAGTCTGTAGACTTAACCTACCATGGTGAAATTCATTGTGTAGATTGTGAACGAACCACAAAAAAAAGCTTTAATCAGGGCTACTGCTACCCTTGCATGATGAAGCTCGCGGAATGCGATACCTGCATTATTAAACCGGAGTTGTGTCACTATCACCAGGGTACCTGCCGCGATCCGCAATGGGGTGAAACACATTGTTTATCGGATCACTTCGTATACCTTGCCAATACCGGGAACATGAAAGTGGGAATCACCCGCCACGTTACCGATGGCATATCCAGTCGTTGGATAGATCAGGGGGCGACTCAGGCAACCGTTATGTTGCGCGTACCCGACAGATTAACCAGTGGGCGTATTGAAAAACTCTGCACCCAGTTTATTGGTGATAAAACCAATTGGCGAACCATGCTTAAAGGCCCGGCTGAGCATCAGGATTTAACCGCCCTGAAACAACGTTTGCTGTCAGAACTCGATGATGAGTTGAACAAGATTGCTCAGGAGAAGGGTTTACAAGCGTTCGCACCGGTAGACGACACACTGCACACAATTAGTTATCCGGTTGATACTTATCCAGTGAAAATTAAATCGCTGAACCTGGACAAAACACCGCAATTCAGCGGTGTGCTGACTGGTATAAAAGGCCAGTACTGGATCCTGGATGAAGACAGGGTAATTAATATCCGCAAATTTGCCGGATATAAAGTAACGCTGACAGTATAGCAAAAACGGGTGTCAGACTTCGCTGCCACCCATTTCCAGTGCCAGCTCGTCTAATTGCGCGAGCATAGTATCAAAACCACCGGTTTTAATCCGATACGACACTTTAACGTGAAAATTACTCTGACCGTACTTCACCTTCAGGTTATCGGCCTGGAGGTGTTTAGCGGTATTTAGAAAACGGTATGCCTGAGGCTGGCTTTCAAACGCATACTCGATAGCGTTTTGCATTACACCCCCGCCACTGGCAACACGTAATAGCTTAGAATATCACGCAAACGGTGCTCCCAGCTTGCGCCTGTCGATGATTCAAACGCGCCTGCACTGGCAATTAACCCAGCAATAAGCACGTTAGGCTCAGGCAACGCATTACCACTCAGTTTGCTTTGCATTAATTGCAATTGCACCGTTGAACGCGCAGACTCGTATTCAGCAGGGGAAGGTAGTTGCGCCAGTACCTCAAGCATCAACAAATCGTGTTGTAATGCTTCCTCGTTTTGCAATACACTGCCTTTCCACCAACTGTTAGGTAAATCCGGTGCCTGTTCAGACAAACTGCCTGCACCAGTTCCCTGTTGTTTACTGATTTCATCAATAACGATATCAATTTGCTCGCCCCACAACTCATGCTGTTGCAACGTGAGCGCATCCTGTAAGGTCGACATTACTTTGCGCAGCTGCAACTCCAGACCTTTGCGCTCCTTGGGATTCATCGACATCTTAGACAGCGAATCAGCCAGTGAATCCAGCGCCGTTTGCTGAGACGCCTGCGCGGCATCGTCAATCTCTGCCTTCAATTTATCCAGCGCTTGCAGCCATTGTTGTGACTCAGAGCGTTGTTGGTGACGCGCTTGCTGTTGCTGTGACTTTGCTCTGGCAAACACGTCATCATTGGCCGCTTTAAACGCAAACCACAATTTAGATTCAACACGCTTGCCCGCAGGACCGGTTTGCTTCCACTGTTGTTGAAGCGCCTTTGCCTGCTCGCTGGCTTCAACGGCATTATCGGCTTTGCTCAATGCCTCAGTCTGGCTTACCAGTTGCTCTTTAATTTCGCGGTTACGCTGGATCCAGGGAGACAACAGGTTGTTAACCTGCTCGCTTACTGCATCCCACTGCGTCCGAAGCTGGCTGTAACGCTCTGCATCGGTTTGCGGAGCCTGCTGCCATTGTTTTTTTAGCGCTTCAAAACGGGTATAGCGGTCTGATTGCTCCACTGTGTCTTCAATTAGTGCAGACAATGCCGATATCAGCTGTACACGCTCTTCGGCAGCGTTCGCCTGTGCAGTCTCCAATTCAGCGAAATAGACACGACATGGGACAAAGGCTTCTTCCAACAACGCGTTAAACTGTTGGTTTAGTGATTCGTCATCATCGCTACCCGTGCTACCTAAACTTTGCCATTGTTGGCGAAGTACTTTTACTGCCTTAGCGCGCCCTGGCATGTCGGTATCGGTGGTTGCAACCAGTGCCTGAGCCTGCTCAATCAGTTGTGGTTTACGCGGTGCAGCAATGTAGTTTTGCCAGCCTTCCAGTCGGGCAATATCGGCTTCAATCTGCAGATACCGCTTTTCAATTACTTGTTGAGTGGCAACGGGCATTTGCTGATAGATTTCAGACAACTTAGCAAACCTGACCATAGCCGACTTAAACTTGCCTTGCACAATCAAATTATCAATGATGTTGATGTGCTTACGGCAGGCTTTTAACGCCGACTGTTGCTCTGCTTGCTTCTTTTGCTTTTGTGCATTGAGCAATTTATTCAGCGCTTTCCACTG
>NZ_JBLBUE010000146.1:0-8930 GCF_047290655.1 Alteromonas sp. AMM-1
AAACCAGGAGCCAGCCTGTTTGTTGAGCGTAAGACTGTGTTTGCCAGTCCAGCCAATGCCGGCTTTTTCCGCAATCGCATGTTCCAGCACAGGGGCGGAATCCACGAATGGGCGAAACTGAGTATTAGCCAGCTCAGTCTGAATTTTTTCACCCAGCCTTTTTAATTTATTGCGCAGCACTTTATGATAATCACGGCCAAGTGCATATCGGGATACGTAGCCAATATCCGGGTTGTTCAGGTGTTTGGCGAAGGACGCGTCGGGTGGTAAATAATCCATGCGAACCGAAATAACCCGTACTGTACCGGGCACCAGTTCTGCGGGGCGTGCGCGTTTCATACCATGGCTGGCCATAAACGCCATGTCGCCGTGATACTGATTATCCAGCCACGATTGCAGCGCAGCTTCGTGCTGACTCAGATCAATATCGCTTATCCCAACCTGCTGAAAACCTAGCGCATTGGCCCAAGCCTTGATATCGTCTACCAACTTGTAAAGATCTATCGATTGTAACTCGGACATGTACACATGCTAGATACCCAACTCATCGACAGCTTACCATATAAACTTTATCGCGCCGACCAGGTCCGTGAAAATGAACGCACAGCGGCGGAAAAAGCCGGTGTTGACATGTTTACCTTAATGAAGCGCGCCGGTAAGGCGGTATTTCACCAATCGCAATTGTTACTGCCTAATACTGATGTGTATCTGGTATTAGTCGGGCAGGGGAATAACGCGGGCGATGGCTACATTGCGGCGATTCATGCCAAAAAGGCCGGAAAGCAGGTGTTGCTGTGTGCCATTGAACCGCATCGAATTCTGGAAGGGGATGCCGGTAAAGCACAGCAAAAGTGGCTGGATGCGGGCGGTAAAATTGAGCCGTTCAAAACCGACTATTTGCAAAAGTGCGAGCTGATCATCGATGCCCTGCTGGGCACCGGTATTAACAGCTACATACGTAATGAGTTTGCCGATGTGATTGACGCCGTAAATGGCTCCGGCAAGCCGGTGGTGAGTATTGATGTGCCCTCCGGGTTAGACGCCAACACCGGGCAGTCGCTCGGACGTTGTATTGAAGCCGATGTTACCATTACCTTCGTGGGGATTAAGCCAGGCTTAACAACGGGGGCAGGTAAGCAGTCCTGCGGTACGTTGGTCTTCGATGATTTAGGGATTGGCAAACAGTTTGTCGAACTGGCGCGCTCATCGGGTTCCCTGCTGAATATTGAGCAATTTAAAGGCCTGGCACCTCGTGATGTGCACAGCCATAAAGGCACTTATGGTCGGTTGCTATGTATTGGCGGAAACCGCGGTACGGCGGGCGCAATCCGTCTGGCCGGCGAAGCGGCATTGCGCAGTGGCGCGGGGTTGGTAAAAGTGTTTTGTCATGAAGGCTCAACCGTGCAAGTGAGTGCCGGTCGTCCGGAATTAATGGTCACCTGTGATGATTTGCACGAAGCACTGAATTGGGCGTCATGCGTAGTAATTGGCCCAGGTTTAGGTCAGGACGATTGGGCTCTGGGTGCTTTTGAGTTGGCCATGAAGCACTGCCAGACTCATCCTAAACCCATGGTAATTGACGCCGACGCACTGAATTTACTCAGCAAGCATGCCATGTCGTATTCCATAACCGATTGCATTCTTACGCCCCACGCAGGTGAAGCCGCTCGCTTGCTTAATATGTCGGTAGATGAAGTGGAAGCCGATCGCTTTAACAGTGTAAAACAGTGTGCCCAGCGATTCCACGCAACTTGCGTATTGAAAGGCGCAGGTACCATTATTGATAACGAAACCAACACCTGGGTTTGTCAGCATGGTAACCCTGGTATGGCCACTGCTGGTATGGGTGACGTATTAAGTGGTATTCTAGGTGCTTTGCTTGCTCAGGGATTGAGTAAAGATATCGCCACCAAATACGGCGTTTCTCTGCATGCCAAGGCCGGTGACGAGGTAGCGCGTTTGTATGGGCAGCGTGGCATGCTGGCCAGCGATTTGTTTGAAGCTGTGCGCGCGCTGATCAATCAGTAAAGGCATATGTTCGTGCCGATGAGAGGAAGATAAGCTAAACAATGACCACTGCACAAGGTGATTTTTATGCGGCAAGTGAAGATGATACGGCCAGGCTTGCTGCTGATTTGGCCATGGCCACAAAGTCGCAACTGGCTAAGGGTGTAATTATTTATCTTCAGGGTGATTTAGGCGCAGGTAAAACCACGTTTAGCCGGTATTTTATTCGTGCTTTTGGTCATTCAGGTAATGTTAAGAGTCCCACCTATACGCTGGTGGAGCCTTACGAATTAGGTGAGCTAACACTGTACCACTTTGATCTCTACCGATTGGCCGATCCGGAAGAACTGGAGTTTATGGGGATTCGCGATTACTTCGATACCAATCAAATCTGTTTGGTCGAGTGGCCGCAAAATGGGGGTCACTGCTTGGCACCAGCGGATTTAGTGATTAGTATAGAACCCAACGGTACTGGACGTCGGTTCAGTGTGAAAGCAGTGTCGAAAACAGGGCAAGCGATTTTGCAGCAGTGTAAACGCATTTAGTGCGGACCTGAACACTGAACAAAGAACGTACCCAATGAATGTATGGCCTGATAAATAGAAATGATGACCAGGGCTTGTGATGTTACGCGGTAAACTTTTAATACTCATTAGTTGGTGCTTACTAGCGTTTAACGTTAATGCCAGCAACGATATCAAAGATGTCAGGGTGTGGCCTACCAGCGCCAGTACCCGTGTGGTGTTTGATCTTAAGGACGCCCCTGAGTTTACCTATTTTACCCTGAATAACCCACATCGACTGGTCATTGACCTCGTAGACACCCGCAGTGACACCCCGCTTAAAATAGACAATACAGGCAGTTTACTCACTAGAATTCGGTATTCCACGCCGAAAAACAAAGCCTCTACACGGGTGGTACTTGAACTTGCCCGTAAAGCCGAAAATTCTATATTTGCAGTGCCACCGGCCGATGATCTTGGTCATAGACTGGTGGTGGATTTACTCGATTCTGACCCACAAAGTAGCGGTGTTGTGCTGGACATGAATCAATCGAGCCGAGATCGGGATATTATTGTAGCCATCGATGCGGGTCATGGCGGTAAAGATCCCGGCTCTATCGGGCCTTCTGGCTCATTCGAGAAAAACATTACACTCAGTATTGCGCAAATGCTGGAGGAAAGAATCAATAAAGAAGCGGGAATGCGCGCAGTGATGACCCGTAATGGTGATTACTATATCTCCCCCAACAAACGTCCTGATGTTGCGCGTCAACATAAAGCCGACCTGTTAATTTCAATTCATGCTGATGCGTTTACGGAGCCAGAACCTCGCGGTGGTTCGGTATGGGTGTTGTCTATGCGTCGCGCCGACAGTGAACTGGGTCGCTGGCTGGAGAAAACCGAACAGCATTCAGAGTTGCTCGGTGGGGCGGCCGAAGTGATTTCCGATAACGCATCTGAGCGCTACCTGGCCGAAACCATACTGGGTTTATCAATGGATCACTCCATGTCTTCCAGTTATGACTTGAGCAAGAAAGTGATCAGCGAGCTAAAAGATGTGACTCAACTACACAAACACTCACCGCAGGCGGCTAGTCTGGCAGTGCTTACAGCGCCTGATATTCCGTCTATTCTGGTAGAAGTGGGTTTTATTTCAAATCCCCAGGAAGAGAAAAACCTGAACTGGGCAAAGTACCGTCAACAATTGGCGGATGCCATGTTCAATGCTACTAAGCGCTATTTCGAGCAAACCCCACCCGATGGTACACTGTGGGCCTCCCGCAAAGCGGAGAACCGTACGCACCGGGTTCGAAGTGGTGAGTCCTTGTCGTTACTGGCGCAGCGCTACAATGTAAAAGTGAGCAGTATCAAGCGTGCCAATAACCTTACCAGCGATGTTGTGCGTATTGGCCAGGTGCTGACCATTCCCAGCACCTGAGCAACACAGCGAACACCTACTTTTTATAACGCGATAAACAGGAACGCCTTTGCCTATTCAGCTGTTGCCCCCAAGACTTGCCAACCAGATTGCTGCCGGAGAAGTGGTTGAACGCCCTGCATCTGTGGTAAAGGAGCTGGTTGAGAATAGTCTTGATGCGGGTGCGAGCCGCATTGAGCTGGATATCGAGAAAGGTGGCCACAAGCGGATAAAACTGCGTGATAACGGTAGTGGTATAGCAAAACACGAACTGGAACTGGCGTTATCCCGCCATGCCACCAGTAAAATTGCCACGCTGGATGATTTGGAGCAAATTCTGTCTTTAGGGTTTCGTGGAGAAGCCCTGGCCAGTATTTCAGCGGTAAGTCGTCTTACGCTAACGTCCAAGCCAGCCGGGCAGGAACAGGCCTGGCAAGCCTGCTGCGAAGGTCGCGATATGGCGGTACAAATACAACCTGCCGCGCATCCGGATGGCACCACTATTGATGTGATGGACATTTTTTACAATACGCCCGCCCGCCGAAAGTTTTTACGAACAGAAAAAACCGAATATCAGCACATTGAAGAAGTGATAAAGCGGATTTCGCTAAGCCGACCGGAAGTAACCTTTATTCTCCGGCATAACGGTAACGTGACTAAGCGGTTTGCTGGTACACAAGACCGGGGCGTTCGCGTTGCGCAAGTGTGCGGTCAGAAGTTTATTCAGCAGGCCATTCACACGCAATGTGAATACGCTTCTATTACACTTGAAGCCTGGTTGGGCGATGCGCGCCAGCTCAGAAGCAGTAACGATTGCCAGTATAGTTTTGTCAATGGTCGTGGCATGCGCGACAAGCTGATTTTACATGCCCTTCGGCAGGCATATGATTCTGTACTGGGCAGTGCCGAGCAGCCTTCGTTTGTTGTATACCTGACTATCGATCCGCGCGAAGTCGATGTGAACGTGCACCCAGCAAAACACGAAGTACGCTTTCAACAAGGTCGATTAGTTCACGACTTTATTTGCAAAGCAGTTTGTGATGCGCTGTGTGAAGGTGCGGATATGTTGCCTGACACTGCAGATAGCAGTGAAACGGGGCACGACTATATACGTCCGTTATCGACCATCGCGCAAGGCAATGCTCGCGAACCTAATGTAACTGGGCAATCACACCTGCCGACGGCATTTCCCCATCAGGAATACCCCGTTGAAAGACTGACCCAACCCCGACACCAATCCCCATCTCAACAAGTATCAGGCGGCACATTTGTAGCGCGCAATTCGGGGGGGAGGCCCTATCAGGCTGGCACAAACAGCGTGTCGGCTGGCTATCAGCAACATTATCAGCAGCTCATGACGCCTTCGCAAGAGGCGTTAAACGCCGGGCGAACAGACCTGGAGGCTAGCAACAACCTGCACTATGTGCCAGTAGGCGAGGCTAGCCGGCTGTATACCAGAGACGAGCATTGTTGGTTGTTGACTGCAGATAAACTCTATCGGGCCTGGCTTAGTGCTATTTTTGAGGGCGAATTAGTTGCACAGCCCCTATTGATGCCAGTGAGTGTAAATCGAGTTGTTGAGCCTGGTGCAGTGGAAGTTTTTGCTGCAAACGCATTTGAATTGCATAGTGTGGCAGGGAAAACCCGGTTGTTAAAAGTACCTGCTCCGCTTCGCCATTTACCCTGGGCGGCACTGTTCCCGGCAATCTGCGAGTCACAGCCAGACAATTTAGCAACACTTCAGGCTATGCTGGCCAAGGCACTGTCTGGCCAGGCATTTCAACAGGACACCTTGTGGCGCTGGTTCGACCAACTGGCGCTTTCTTCACAATGGACCATACTTAACGAGTGTGGTGTCAAAAAATCGCAGCAAGCCCTCGTGCAGTGGATGAAAAAAGAATAAGACGATGACCAGTCAGACAGGCCCGGTAGTGGCCATTATGGGGCCAACGGCGTCTGGTAAGACCGGCCTTGCCCTGGAAATAGCAAAACACATCCCCTCTGAGATTATCAGCGTAGACTCCGCACTGGTGTATCGTCATATGGACATCGGTACGGCCAAGCCTACAGCAGAAGAAATGGCGATCGCGCCTCACTGGTTGATTGATATTATTGAGCCCAATGAAGCGTACTCGGTTGCGGAGTTTGTAAAAGACGCGACGCGCCTGATTGGCGAAATACAGAGCAGGGGAAATCTGCCCATTCTGGCCGGTGGTACAATTATGTACTTTAACGCCTTGATAAATGGAATTTCGCCCTTACCTAAGTCGGACACAAACATTCGAGATGATATTGCCCGTGAAGCCGAGCAAAAAGGCTGGCAAATTTTGCACGATGAATTAGCAGTGATCGATCCTGTAGCGGCTGCCCGTATTCACCCAAATGATCCCCAACGACTCACCCGGGCACTAGAGGTGTATCGCAGCAGTGGCAAAACGCTAACGCACTGGCAACAGCAGGCAACTCATCGTTGTCCGTATAACATAGAACAATTTGCCATTGCACCTCAGGACCGTGCTGTGTTACATGATCGTATAGCGCAGCGTTTTGACATAATGCTGGAGCAAGGATTGGTGGCCGAAGTTGAGAAATTGCAACAACGCGGCGACCTGAACGAAGATATGCCATCGATTCGGTCGGTGGGATACAGGCAAGTGTGGCAATACCTCAATGGTGAGCTAAGCTATGCAGACATGCGTGATAAAGGTATTATTGCTACAAGGCAGTTGGCAAAGCGACAATTAACCTGGTTACGTGGCTGGTCGGACTTAACGTGGCTCGACACATTTGCTAAAGATAATTTGACTAAAATTACTGCAAAAGTCACACTTTAAATAAAGGAAGTGTGATATAAAGCAAAAGCGCTGGGACAAATTAATAAATTTGTCAGTTTAATAATAAAAATTAAGGATTTGAAATGGCTAAAGGGCAATCATTACAAGACCCATTTTTAAACGCATTACGCAAGGAGCGTATACCCGTTTCCATTTATCTTGTTAACGGTATCAAACTCCAAGGGCAGGTAGAGTCATTTGACCAGTTTGTTATCCTGTTAAAAAATACAGTAAGCCAAATGGTGTATAAGCACGCGATCTCCACAGTAGTGCCTTCTCGCGCCATCACAATGCCAAGCACTCAAGGGGACGCTGAGAGCAAGGGTGAGTAATTACATAGGTAACTCGCTTGTTTGACCGTTATGAAGCCGGTGAACTGGCTATACTTGTTCATGTCTATTTTGCCGACGAAGACAGTCGAGAAGACTTAGCTGAGCTGGAACTTCTTGTATCGTCGGCGGGTGTCAATGCTGTTGATGTAATAACCACGTCACGTAGTTCGCCAAAATCCAAGTTTTTCGTTGGTTCGGGAAAAGCGGAAGAGATTGCGGCCGCGGTTAAGGCTCATGAAGCGAATGTGGTGATTTTTAATCACGCACTGACGCCTTCCCAGGAGCGTAACCTCGAAGCTATTTGTAAGTGCCGGGTTATCGACCGCACTGGACTTATTCTGGATATTTTTGCCCAGCGAGCAAGAACTCACGAAGGTAAACTTCAGGTTGAGCTTGCACAGTTGCGCCATATTTCTACCCGATTGATTCGAGGCTGGACACACCTTGAGCGTCAAAAGGGGGGTATAGGATTGCGCGGGCCGGGTGAAACACAGTTAGAAACCGACCGAAGATTACTTCGTGAGCGGATAAAAACCATCATTCGCCGATTGGAAAAAGTAGCCAAGCAGCGCGAACAAGGGCGTCGTTCCCGAAAGCGGGCCGAAATCCCAACGTTATCGCTGGTGGGTTATACCAACGCCGGCAAATCCACACTCTTCAATCGTATTACCAATGCTGACGTTTATGCAGCAGATCAGTTGTTTGCCACGTTGGATCCAACCCTGCGCAAAGTGGAACTGAAAGAACTTGGTCCTGTTATTCTGGCCGATACGGTAGGGTTTATCCGACATTTGCCGCACGATTTGGTTGCTGCGTTTAAGGCCACACTGCAAGAAACGCAGGAAGCGGATTTACTTCTGCATGTTGTGGATTACTCTGCTGCCAATTATCTGGAAACAATGGATGAGGTAAATGCGGTACTGGATGAAATCGAAGCCAGTGATATTCCTCAGTTGATTGTGTGCAATAAAATCGATCAACTCGAAGAAATTGAACCAAAGATAGACCGCGACGAAGACGGCATGCCTATCCGGGTATGGTTGTCGGCTAAAACGGGGGTTGGGGTTGATCTTCTGCTATCTGCCCTCACTGATTGTTTAGCGCAAAGCATGGTAAATTACACGCTTAAAATCCCGCCGGCGCAAAGTCGTCTGCGGGGCGTTCTGTATGAACTGGACTGTATTTCGCAGCAATCCTACGATGAACAGGGTGATTGGGTAGTTGATGTGCGCATGCCTGCGGCAGATTGGAATCGCTTGGAAAAGCGACTCGAAAACAGTTTGTCACAGTTTGTTGTAAAGCATTAATACAGCATAGGGGCATTTGCACCTATAATGGCAAGTTAAAGTACGTAATCATGAATAACTTCGTGCAAGGCCTTCCAGGATTGCAATCTAAAACGAATAAAATTCAGTATTAAATAATAATCTTTTTTTACGGAGTATTAGCATGGCTTGGAATGAGCCGGGTGGTAAAAATAACGACCCGTGGTAGAATCGCGGTGGCCGTGACCAAGGGCCGCCCGATCTGGATGACGTGTTTAAAAATCTGTTTGGCAAGCTCGGCAAGGTTGGCGGCGGCGACGGTAACGGCTCAGGTAAAAAGCTGGGTGGTGTAGGTGCTGCGCTGATTTCTGCTTTGCTGATCGTGGTTTACGTAGTCAGTGGTTTCTACACCATTCGAGAAGCTGAACTGGGTGTGGTGTTGCGTTTTGGACAGTACCATTCGCAGGTTGAGCCTGGCTTGCGCTGGAAGCCAACCTTTATCGACTCAGTCATTCCGGTTGATGTGCAGTCAATTCGCTATGAGTCGTCTTCAGGTTCCATGCTTACTGAAG
>NZ_JBLBUE010000147.1:0-8710 GCF_047290655.1 Alteromonas sp. AMM-1
CCCCGCCTGCGCGGGGAAGACTTCCCTTACCGTCATCCCGGGCTCGACCCGGGACCTACCCAAACAACGCGCCGATGCCAAACGAGATCCCCGCCTGCGCGGGGATGACGGGGAAGGGCGCGGGTGACGGAGAAGGGCGGGGATGTCTTCCCATTCTGTCATCCCGGGCTTGACCCGGGATCTACTCAAACAACGCGCCGATGCCAAACAAGATCCCCTGTCATCCCGGGCTTGACCCGGGACCTACTCAAACAGGCCGGGATGTGCAAACAAGATCCCCGCCTGCGCGGGGATGACGGGGGTGACGCAGCATAGGGAGTGTTGTAAAGTAACACCACACAGAACAGGGGACGATGCCCAGGTGTCGGGTAACAATAACGGAAGTACACATGTTCAATAGCCTGCGACTGCACTACGGCTTAAAGGTTTTTCAATCCTACAAATGGTCTTTCACGCTGGTGGTAATGCTTATGGTTACCGAAACCGCTGTTAGCCTTACTGTGCCTTATTTAGTGGGTCAGCAGTCTCAGTCGTTTCTTCAGGAAGTAACTATTCTGAATAATAACCACCTGAAATACCTGTATTTGTGGGTGGCGTTATTTGCCGCGCAGGCCGCACTTCGATTTTTGTCTACCTACAATGTTAATTTGGTTGGTGCGCGATTAATGGCAGAACTTAGTTGCCGCCTGTACGACCATATTCAGGTGTTGCCCATCCAGTATTTTCAGGAAAACAAGCGCGGTGACGTACTGTCGATGCTCACCAACGACCTGGCGGTAGTGAGTTTTTTTGCCTCCAGTGTGCTAACTAACCTTATTCCTAACATTTTGGTGTTAATTGGCGCGGGTGTACTGATGTACATGCTGGAACCCACCATTGCTTTGCTCATCTGCTTTTTAGTACCCATTATTTATGTGATTTTAAAGCTGGTGAGCCGGGGCATGCAGCCCATATCGCGTGCGCTGGTGCAGCGCCAGGCCGACTCCCTTGCTCAGGCCAGTGAAAACATTGGTGCCATCTCGCTTATAAAAGCATTTAACAAAGAAGCGTCGGAGTCGTCTAAATTCAAGCGTCGCTCTAAGGAAATACTGGCATTACGGGCGCAACAATTTCGTTTGCAAGCCCTGCTGTCGCCGCTAATTCAGTTCCTGGCTTCTTTGTGTATTTTAATTGTGGTGATCATGAGCGTGCTTAAATTTAATGCCGGCACGCTGAGTATTCCGGATCTGATTAGTTTGTTGCTGTATGGCATTGTGTTTACCCGTCCGTTGGGATCACTGGCCGGATTGTATGGGCAGTTACAGCAAGTTATTGGTGCGTCTGAACGCTTGTTGCATGTGTATCATTTAGAAAGTGAACCCCGCGATGAGCATGGTGTACCCATTAGCGTAGCGCAGGGCGATATTGTATTCGATAACGTTGAATTTGCGTTTCCACAGCGTGGCTGCATATTAAAAGGCGTGTCGTTTCACCTTAAAGCCGGGCAAAACATGCTGATTTACGGCCAGAACGGTGGTGGTAAAACTACCATGCTGCATTTGCTAATGCGCTTCTTTCAGCCGTCAAAAGGGGCAATTTTAATTGATGGCCAGAATATTCAACAGGCCACTACCGCCTCGCTGCGACACGCTATTGGTCTGGTGTCGCAGGATGTTTTACTGCTAAACGGCAGTATTTATGAAAACCTCACTTATGGCGTTGCCAACCCGGCTGCCGACGATGTGTATAAGGCAGCCAGTCAGGCCGGACTCGACAACATTATTATGCGCTTACCACAAGGCTACGAAACCCAGGTAGGCGAGGGCGGTGTAAGGCTGTCTGGCGGCCAGCGCCAGCGTATTGCATTAGCCAGAGCGCTGCTGATGAAGCCAAAAATACTGTTGCTGGACGAACCTACCTCTATGTTAGATGAGCAGGCACGCTTGAGTTTTAAAGAGGAATTTCATGGATTGTTTGCGCAGTTTACCGTTATCATGATCTCGCACGATCCTACACTGTCTGATGTTGCTGATGTGGTGTACCAACTGGAAAATGGTACCTTGCAGCGTCAGTCAATCAGGTCCGACTATCAGGAGTAAAATATGTCTGCCTATCAGTTAAAGCCCGAATTGTTATTACAGAAAGTTGCCGATGAAATGGTGTTGTTAGAGCCAGAATCGGGTGAGTATTACACGCTTAACAATGTAGGCGCCGACATGCTTGAACAGTTGCAACAAGGTAAATCAGCAAAGCAAATTGCGCAGTATATCGCCGATATTTACGATGTGAGTGCGCAGCAGGCCGAGTCCGATTTTAATGTGTTAATGGCCGATTTAGTTCAGGCAGACCTTGCCGAAGCGAGCGGTGTTTAAGTCTCTTTCTCAGTTTTGGGCACTCAATAGCGCGCAAAAAAAATGGTTTGTGCGCTGTTGGTGGCAGTTTGCTATTTGGCATATCCGCATTCAGTATTTACCCTATCATTGGTGGAAAACACGCTTATTTAACAGCGTTAATAGAAATAGTGGGCGCTCACTTCCTTTTACATTGCAAAAAGCCATTCAACTGAGCGAAATGGCCGCACGCCATCATGTATTTCGCATAAACTGTTTACGCCGCTGTGTGGTACAACAACAATTGCTGGCTGAGTATGGCTATGAAACCACACTGCATTTTGGGGTAGCAAAGCAAGACAGCCGCCTAAAAGCGCACTGTTGGTTAACACACCAGGGAAAGCTGATTAACGACGGTCCGGAAGTAGTCAGTACTTATACCGAACTCAAACTGGCAGGTGAGCAGAGCCAGCAAATTCTGGCTGCTTTACGCTAGAGCCACACGGGATTTGCGTAACAACACATCTACTCAGTGGTGTTGCTGGATCCAGCGCTGAGTTAAAATGGCGTAAAGCAGATCCACATGCACACTCACTCCATTGCCACTCACTGCCGCGTCGAAGGCTTTAAGCAGTAGAGCATTATTTACCAGTCCCAGTTCAGCCAGGCGTGTGTCGTTAAGTAACTCGCGCAGTGGCTCTGCGTTGTCTTTTACTAACTGACCAAAGTGGTTGTCGAAAGTCACTTTTTTCACGTTCCAGCACACCGATTCGGGCAAATGATGTTGCATGGCATTGCGCAACAACCACTTAGGATACGGGCCGCGAATCAATTGTTTACCCGGTAAGGCAAAACTGAACTCTGCCATACGTGCATCAAAAAACGGGTGGGCAACATTAATACCGTATTGCCAGCCCACTTTTTGATAAGACCGCACAGAATTGTAAGTAGAGGTGGTTTTCATGGCGTGATAGCGGGCATAGTTAACCGGTTGTTTGCGCTGGTTAAACGGATTAGCAATTTGGCTGGCATCGGTTGCGGCCTTTGCGGCCTGAGGCGTTAGCCAGGCCGGAATATTCGACGGCGAGTAGCCTTTTAATTTATACGCAGTGTTTAACAGCCACTGGGGAATAAGCGGTTTCACAAACAACGAACGGGCTACCGGCCAACGCGCCATACCGGTTTGTTTGCAGGCTTTAAGCACTTCCGCTATTACGCTTAATTCGCCTGCCAGAAGTCGTTCTGTATAAGCACTGGCATGGCCCCAACACATTTCATCGCCGCCGTTACCGGTAAGTAAGCGGTGTCCGCCAGCGGCTTTTATTAAGTCGCACTCCTGGTGATATCTGGGAGACAGCACGGTACCGGGCGAATCAAAGTCGGTAGGGTAGAGCGATAAAAAGTCCCGATGAGCGCCCGCATCAACCGTTACCTGAATGGGATCAACCAGATTGAGCCTGGCGTACATGGCTTTAATGTTGGCAGATTCATCGCAACTGGCGGAATGGCTGTACAAGTGCGACAGTGCTCTGCAGGCGCGCGGACTTTTTAGTAACTCGTTTACCAGCGCGGTAATTGATGTGGAGTCCATGCCGCCGCTCATCTGGCTAACTACCAACGAATCTGAAGGATGGATATGGCTGCTCACACAACCGCGCAATAACGCCAAAAAGGCTTCGCTGTATTCGCTGTCGCTGCCCAATATCAGTTTGTTATGCGGATCGATATCCCAGAATGAGTGCTGATGTATTTTTCCTGCCGGACTCACCTCAATGCTTTGCCCAAGTGGGAGAGTGTGAATTTCGTTATATAAACACAGCCCCGGATTGGGCTGCCCGGCTAACCAGCAAGCAAGGGCGGTGGTATTTAAGGTTGGCCGCTTGGGCATCAATTTAGCTATAAAAGACGCCTCTGAACTGATTACCGTTACGCCATCTACGTTACCGTAGTACAACACATGCTGATTAAGCGCATCGCGTGAGGCATAAAGCTTTTTATGTGTGTTGTGCCACGTAAATACGGTGTGTGGCCCGGTGATCACATTCGAGATCCCTGCTGGTTTTTTATCGAACTGGCTGCTTAGTTCGCTGTTCGACAACGGCGCAGTGACACTGGCAATAACATTGCCGTTTGGCAGGGAAAACTGCGATAAACTCTGGTCGCGGGCACTGCCACGAGAACAATAACTACCTACTAAACAATGCGAATTCTGCCAGCTGAGCGCCAGGTTAGTATGGCGGCTGGCCTCATCAAACAAATCTAATATAGCGTGGTGGTCTGCCGCCACCATGGCAAATAACGCGGTCATGCTTTATAAGGGGTCATCCTGAGTATAGAGCAACTATGCCCGTTAAGGCTGCAGTAAGCAAGGCGCGAAAGTGGTAGCCTGTGGGTATAGTTGAGCCGTGTTCGTTTTAGACGCAATGTATTCACAATGGATCGCCAGGCGATCGCTGTATCGGATCATGTGGGATCCAATAACACTTGCTTGAAAATTGTGCACTTGCACAAGCTTAGTGCCAAACCCTGTTTTGTATCTCAAGTTTTCTAACAAAAATACGTAAATTCAAACAATTAAATATAGCCACAGTACATAAAAGAAGGTTCGTATAGGCCCTTCCATTCGTAATAAAAGCACAGTAAACTACGCACCAAGCCAATAAATTGCAGTAAGTACCGATAAAACATCGGATCCGGCTAATAAATCAGTGAATGTGTCGGATATTTTTACAAAGAATATTGAGTAACTGGCTCAGAAGTGTATATGAGCCTGTAGTTAATTTCTTTGTTATTGTTTTATATGTGTTTTTTATTTTTGGCATGAACATTGTATTAGTTATGGAAACAGAGCAATCGAAATGCGATTGCAAGTATTTTTGAGGACAGACGCGATGAAAAAATTTATTTTTGCCGGATTGTTAGCATTGTTTGCCAGTCAGGCGAATGCGGGATTCATTCAAGGTGTAACCGGTGAAGACATGGCAGGTATGGAAGTTACCGCTACGTTTGCCGACGGTTCTTCTGAAACAGTAACATGGGCTGCCCTTACTACTGGTGCTGGTGCGGCCACTGGTCTGTTACCATGGGCTGTTATGCTGGATGGCGACTCATTTGGTCAGTACGATTCAAGCACTAACACACTGTTCGGTGAGTTTGTAATTTCTAACTTCTTCGATTTCGACATGGTTTCGCTTTCGTTTAACGCGCTGGTTGCAGGTTTTGTATTCGATACAGAATTCTTCGATGCATCTGCAAATGGATCAGGTGACGGCCGTGAGTTAGTGTCTTCTAATGCAAATGTATTTGCTGTTTACTCAAACAACTACATGGACGAATTGTTCGGTACCATGACTCTGTTAAGTACTTCTCAAGTAGTAGTGGCTGCGGGTTCTGTTGAGTCTTTCTTAACTGATACTGACCAGGTTTCTGAAGAAGTACCAGCCCCAGCAGGCTTTGCAATGATTGCACTGGCTCTGATGGGTATGCGTTTAGCGCGTAAATCATCTAAGTAATATGGAGAATGTAACGATGACTTCTATTGAACAGCGTAATGCGCACGCTCAAAAGCGCGAATACTCGAAGCCTGCGTTACAAAAGGCAGGTAGCCTGGCAGAACTGACTCAAGGTTTTTCTGGAAGCGTTCCAGACGAACAGGGTGGTCACACCAAGCGCAATCCGTTCCAAGGCTAATCGTTAAAAGCCTATTTCATCGCAGAAACCCGGGTAGAGATACCCGGGTTTTTCTTTTTGCGCTGCAAAATAGTAAAAATAGCAAATCATTGATAACACGGTGTTTGTGTGTCGGTTTATTTTACAATCTGAAAACTTCTGATCAGCATTGATCCAAAGCGATCAAATTTTTATTAATAAAAACAAGTAACTAAAATAACTACTAGGATAGGTATAATCTTTGCATTGCTATAAGTGGAAGTAGCAGTACTCTTTTTCACTTTCATTTTAAGGACGTCTAAAATGAGAAAATATATTATCGCAATGACTATGGCTCTGTTTGCCTCTTTCCAGGCTAATGCGTCATATGTTCAGGGTGTTACCGGTGCAGATATGGTTGGCATTTCTGTTACTGTTGAATTTGCTAATGGATCGAGCGAGTCTGCTATTTGGCAAGCAATATCAGCCACCGCTGGCGGTGCGTTTGGTGCTTCTGATTGGGCTTTGATTCTCGACGGTGATTCATTTGGTGAGTACGACTCGGTATCAAACACCTATTATGGTTTGTTCAGTTTCTTCAACGGTCCGTTTGACGTTGTTGGTATCACACTTGATATTCTGAGCGAAGGCTTTGTATTTGACACCGCTTTCGGTGATGCTTCTGCAAATGGCTCAGGTGCTGGTCGTGAATTCGTAAGTTCTGATCCTCAGGCAACAGTAAGTTACGGCAGTCTGGTTGAAGACGAGCTGTACGGTACGCTGGATATTTCTGCATTTGTTGCTGCTGGTACTGGTTTAGCATTCATGACAGATACCGACGCAATGGCACAGGGTGAAGTACCTGCTCCTGCTGGCTTATTGTTGGTAGCGTTTGGTTTGTTAGCACTGCGTGCTACTCGTCGCGCTAAGTAAGGGAGTAACTATAATGACATCACAACAGGTAGTTGTTACGGAACAAAATAAAAAGGTTTATGCACAGCCTAAGCTTGATAAAGCGGGTAGTCTGGCTGAGTTAACGCAGGGTTTCTCTGGTAGCGTACCAGACGAACAGGGCGGTCACACTAAGCGTAATCCTTTCCAAGGGTAAAAGCTTATTAGCTTCTACTTCTAAAAGCCCGGTTTTCCGGGCTTTTTTATAACTTTAAATCAGCAAAAGCTGCTAATGTGAATTAACATCAAACATCAAACATCAAGCATCAAGCATCAAACATCAAACCTCAAAAAAGCATTAGCTTGCTAAGCATGAGCACGTAATACAAAACCAATGCGCTTACTTTCTTCAATCACCGCTATTCACAGTCAAAACTTCATTGCGACTCAGAATACAAAAAATTTCATTCGCAGGGCCTTCATAGTTACCGTGAATACTTTAGAATCGATAACTGCTAATACCAGCACACACAATGGTAAGGCATTGTAATTACTAAGGCTAAAACGTAAAAGAATAACAATGAACAACCAGTTAGTAAGAAGCACTCACCTGGGCGGTGCGGTAATAATTGGCCTGGGATCGATATTGGGAACCGGCGCTTACGTAAGCGTGGGATTAAGTGCCTCAATTGCGGGTAATTGGCTGGTATGGGCGGTGGCAATTGCCGCTATCACAGCACTGTGCAATGGCTTGTCTTCAGCGCAGCTTGCTTCGGCCCACCCGGTTAGCGGTGGTACTTACGAATACGGATACCGGTTTCTTAATCCGCTAAGCGGCAAAATTGCCGGCGGGTTGTTTGTAGTAGCAAAAAGTGCTTCGGCCGCTACGGCTGCTTTGGCTGTAGCACAATACCTTAACAGTTATTTGGGCATGTCAGCTGCGGTGGTAAAAGTAATCGCACTGATGCTGCTGCTTTTGTTCACCCTGTTTGTGTTGTCGGGTGTGCGCCGCACTAACTGGCTTAACGTAATACTGGTAGCCATTAGCCTCACTGGGCTATTTGTGTTTATTGGCATTGCTTTCTCCATGCCAGCAAGTCATCACCAATGGACCAACAATCAATCGGGCGGCTTGTCGGTTTTCCATGCAGCTGCACTGATGTTTGTGGCATTTACCGGCTATGGCCGCATTGCCACCATGGGAGAGGAAATTGTAGATCCTCGCAGGAACATTCCGCGTGCGGTATGGCTTACACTCACTTTGGTAAGCGCGTTGTACATAGTAATAGGTATGGCAATTTTGCATGTTTATAACGCCGCGGTATTTAATCAGGCTACGTTTAATATTAGCGATTTGGTTGCTGATGCTAGCTGGGCTTGGGTAATCGTAACAGGCGGCGTAGTGGCTATGTGTGGCGTGGTGCTAAACTTAGTGCTGGGCGTGTCTCGCGTGATACTGGCGATGGGGCGCAGAGGTGATTTACCCAAAGGGCTGGCAAAACTGGATGCCAGCAGCAAATCTGCGCCTGCTGCAACATGGCTAACCTTTAGCATGATGGCCGTGATTGCTTTGCTAACCGAAATAGAAGGCGCCTGGACCCTGAGTGCGTTTACGGTATTGGTGTATTACGGCATTACCAACCTGGCTGCTCTGCGCGTTAGTAAGCACGATCGTTTTATTCCCCGCTGGGTATCGGTGGCTGGGCTTTTTAGCTGTGTGGGCTTGGTTGTATTGGCCGCTTTAGCATAACCGTTATCATTGCGTAATTGTGCGCAGGCACACAATGCCATACGTACAAATATCTGCTGTTTTTAAAAGCCCGCTTTGTCGGGCTTTTTTACGATATGTACATGATTAATTA
>NZ_JBLBUE010000148.1:0-8663 GCF_047290655.1 Alteromonas sp. AMM-1
AGCGGGCGGTGTGGGCGGTGCAACGGGCGTGCATTGGTTTCTGATATGTCTACCGTTACGGTAGCCGGGCCTGCATACATGGCCGGTTTAATGTAAATTTTGCCGCCCACGCGGTAAGGTTTCGCGCCCATGGTGCCCATAATGTTATTCAGGCCCTCACCGGGGCGAATACCGTTATTCAGCGCACCGTTACAACCGAAGCGTTGGCCGGTAGCTGCGTTGCCGTCAGCATCGGTGAAGTTTACCTGCTCAGCGCAATAGTTGGCTGTAAGTGCTACAAAGTCCCAGGGGATGCGGCGCAGTGGTACCGGGCGCGAACCATAGTGGCGCAGGTAGTCGTAGGCACACAATGCTGGGTTGTCGCTCCATTCCCATGTGGTGCTGTCTTCTGGCCGGTGTGCACCGCTACCGCCTGCAGTGGTGTCTTTTCTGGGGTCGTAAACTTTGCGGCCACGTACAATGAATTTGCATTCATTAACACCACGCGGGAACAGGTCTTCGTCGCGGCGAATTTTCAATACCACATAGGTTTGCTCGTAACCAATGTGATCATTTGTCCACCCATCAATGTAGGTATTGGCAGTAGTGTCTGCGGAGGTTTGATTGCCCAGGTACACGGTCATTGTTACCGCGTCGCCCAGTTCGCTTACTGTTTTGCCTTCAATCTCGTAAATCGATACCGACTCGCAAGGGTGTCCGGCAAGGTGTACTACCAGAATGTCGTATTCTTTTTTGCTGATTGTGGGAGCGGCAACACCCACAATTTGGCCACCAACTACCGATTCACCATAAATGATTTTGCGGGGCTGGTTGGCGTTGGTGGTTAATGCCTGGTCGGCTACTGGGTCGGTGCCGTAGTCGCCTAAATCGGGTGTTAATGCGTCTGTGAGTATTTTGGTACCCAGCGCCGCGCCCACACCAATAAATGCGCCGGTTAACACCGTTGTTGCAAACAGGGCAGATCCAAGCCCGGCAGCTACGCCTACAGCTACTGGTGGCATGGTACCTCCCAGCAACCTACGCAGCTGCTCATTGGTAGTGTCATTAAACCGCGTTCAGCTGCAGCCCAAATCTTGCCCGACCACACTATGCCCAGGGCATCACCTAATGGAGTTTGAACCAGGGCTATGTCGCCTCTGCCAGCGTATAAACGGCTGCACATTGGGCCAAACTTGGCTTCAATGGTTTTGCGTATATCGCCCTGGCCATATTTCTTTAATGCACGTTTAGCACCTAACATGCTTGAATACCGGCCTCTGAATTCGGCAGCAAAGTCTTGCCCGGTCATGGCCTGAATTGCATCGGCGGTGAACAGGCAACAATCGAACGTGCCCCACTCAAACGGGGTGTTTAAATGCTGTTCAATGTAGGTGTTAAGGCGGTTTGCCCAGTCTGGCTTTCTCATTTTAAGCGCCTCACTGGATCGCCACCCATAGCACCTCGGCCACTGCCGCTGTAATTGGTTTTAACCGGTAGGGTGTTCGCTGGAGAGCCAGCAACAATTTCAACCAGGTCAAAGAAGCGATCACCAGGGAATAAATGCTGCTGGTCGGCATCGGTGGTTTTGGCTGCTTCAGCAGGCGTTGCCCAGCGTTCTATCCAGTCGCCCACAACCAAACTAATCACAGATGGGATTTGCTTTTCCAGGCTGCCTTCTTCTACTTTTACATCTACCACATCGCCGTCGATTACATAATCAACGCCTTCAGCTATGCGGCGGTGTTCGTCTAACGCTACCAGGTGAACAAAGCACTCATAGCCGTTCAGGCTTTCGTTCATTACTTCAGCCAGTAACGACGGGTCGAGCACTTTTAAACTCAGCGTTACCCGGTTGTTCGAGGTGTCCGCGTTTTCGGTAAACTGGCCAATTCCTGCAAACTCGCCCATGCCTAAATAGGTCTGGCCGTTGTATACACGTTCGCCGTGCCCGCTGTGCACTCGTACCCAACCACTGGACGTATTTATTTCAGCAAAGGCCAAAAGGCGCGACGGGTTGGCTTTAGCGGCGGCAACCATGGTTGGCGTGATCACACGTTCTATCATGCGAATGCCTCCACAAAATCCAGGGTAATATTTCTGTACAGGCGGCGATTGCCACTGAGCTGCTGTATTTGTGAGGGGTCTTTCCATCTACCACTGCAGCGCAGGGCATTCAGTGAAGACGTTACAGGCATACCGTCCGTGGTTGCCTGGCGTAACTCATTGGTAAAATACAAACGCGCATTGCCCAACGCATCTGCAGACGCAGGAGCAGCAATTTCCATTAGCTGGGTACCAATCATGCAGCGGTCCAGCGCATCGGCAACAACCTGATTGGGGCTAAAGCCGCGAACGTCTGCATACAGACCATACTGGCCAGCGCCGTCAATAACCGGCGAGCCGCCCCATGTGCCGCCCTGAGCTTTAAACAGCGGATCAAATAAACGTGACTTATTAACCGATCCTCGAAGGTGCTTTAAATGCAGTTTAAGCAGCTTGGCTTCATCCAGAGTAAGCACTTTAAACTGATATTGAATTACCCAGCGTTCTCCTGGATTCTCTGTAATATGCTCATGCCCCGATACCTTACTAATTTCCATGTCAGTATCGTGCACCACCTCAAACATGCATCGGCTAATTGGAATGCTGGGGAAGTCGTATGTTAATACTGTCATGCTGCTAACCCATTTAAACGCTGGCTCAATGGGCCACCATTGGAAAAGTCTGATTCCAGTTCGGCTTGGTACTGGCGCAGTGCCGTTTCTATTTCAGCGCGAATGCGTTGCTCCATGCCTGGCACGGCGTTGCGGGCGTCGATTGAGATTTGTGGGCTGTAGTTGATTTGGCGGCCATTTTGGCCTGTTGAGTTTTGAGCTAATGTTGCCAACTGGCGATAATCGTCTGCCTGTGAAGGATTCAGCACCATTTCGTCTTTGCGTAGTAACCAGGTTCCCTCGTGTGACGCAGGTACTCGGTCTATACCATCGTGAGCAATACCCAATACTGAAAGGCTCTCAGCTAGTCCAACCGTAGTTGCTATACCTGCCATTGCAGGAGCAGAGTTCGCACCAAAACTTGCCAATGATGCAAAAGCAGCTGCTGGTGCATATGCTGTCGCCATAGCTGTTCCCGTGGCCGCTGCAGTTGCTGCGCTGGCCGCAGCCCCACTAGCACCAATAGTTTTTTCAATTGCAGCTAGTGCGAGCTTTTTCACACCAATTTCAACCAAACCTGAGATAACAGTTTGAATTGCACTTCTTGCTAGGCTTTTCATTGTTTCGCCAAAGTCTTGGCCTTCAACAATTGCGCTACCTACTGCGTCGCCCATTCCGGCGGCAAACCGATCAAACGTACTTCCCCACATTGCATCGAAGTTGTTGGTCGTGTTTGAAATATGCTGCTCTAGCTTTTCAAGGAAACCAAGATTGGCCTGCTCCATTTCCAAGTTAAATTGTTCACCTAACAGGCGCTGTGAATCGCGATGAGCCTGCTTGATTTCTGCTAGCTTGTCGGTTTTATCCTGTTCAATCTGTGCTATTAACTCTGCATTGCCTTTGGCTTCTTCAAGCTCTTTTTGGTAATGCTCTTTAATTTGAACTTCCAGACGATCAAACTGTTCCTGGTATGCATCGGATTGTCTGAACAGGCTTTCATAAATTGCTGCTTCTTCTGCAGACAGGCTGCCATCAATCACCTGGCGTTTGAGCTGAAGCGAACGGTTTAACGCGTCGGCTTCGCTTTGATAGCTTTGAATGGCTGAGTTCAGGCGGGTTGCGTTTGCCCTTTCAAGTGTCTGCGTTACTTCACTAATGCCCTGGTTTATTGAAGACACATCAAGGGTACTGTTAAACAGCTCAGATTTTGTTTCTGCAAATGTGTTTAGTTCTTCATTAACGTTATCGATTTGAGTTTGTAATTCGCCCAACGCTTTGGAGTCATTTACTGCAGTAGAAATACCCGAAAATTGATTCGTGGCGGGTGAAGCGCTGGCGTTCGCTTGCTTTTGGCGCTCTATTTCATCGTTGTATTGTTTTTGAAGTTCAACCAGCTTTGCGCGGGCAGCAATTTCCTTTTGCGTTATTTTCTCAATTTCAATTGCGCGTCCCTGCGCCCCAAGCTCCTTGAATTTATCAATGAGCTTTTGAACTTCGTCGCGATTATTGGCCGTTTTCTCTGCAGCCTCCTCTTGTTGAAAAGCGAATTTTAAGAGGATAGCACCGGCAGCAATACCAACTGGCCCACCAAGTGCCAGCATTACCGCATTTAATCCCCGAACACTCACTGCAAGGGCATTGGTTGCAATTGTTGATGCGGTAGCGCGGGTAGCCTGCACCCCAAGTGCGGCACTCAGCCCTGTTACTGCAGGTGCGGCTAATAGGGTTTGTTTTACCAAAACCCCTTTGGCGATAGCTGCCGATATAATGGCACCCGCATAGCGGCCACCCATGATCGCAGCAACAACAGCGACACCATCGGCAAGCGTATCGATATTGTTTCCCAATGTTAGCACCGCTTCAGACAGCTTAGAGGAAACACCCAGCGACCGGTCTTGCTCTCCAATAAAGTCAATTAGGTTGTTTTTGGCAATGGTAAGGCTTTGTTCTACAGTAATAGACGTTTGATTAAACCGGCGACTAATTTCATCGGCACTGTTTGTCAACGCATCCACAACCACCTGAGCGGTAATTTTCCCTTCGGCGGCCATTTCCCTTAGTTCGCCCTTGGTAACACCAAGCTGCTTTTGTACTGCCCGTAAAATCTCAGGGGCCTGTTCAGCAACCGAGTTAAATTCGTCACCGCGCAGTGTGCCGCTCGCTAAACCTTGTGATAACTGAATAATGGCGGCATTTGCTGATTCGGCAGAAGCACCGCTAAGCGCAAAAGACTGATTTATTGTTCTTACGATATCTACCAGTTCCTGGTCTGTGTCTACCAGGTTTCGGGCATTGCGTTGCAGTGTTGCATATAGATCCACCGATGCAGCTAAATCGGTTCTGGTTTCGTTCGACACAGCAAGCAGCGCTCTTTGCGAGCGTTCAAGCGCCTGGGTATCCTCGGCAACATCGTTCAGTTTGTTACTCATTAACGTTGCCTGGTCGGCAAAGCTAATCAGATCACGAACAGCAAAAGCACTGGCAATGGTTGCACCTATGGCAACCGCCTGATTGCGCATGGAAGCAAAAGAATTTGAGGCAATGTCAACATTGTCAGACATCTGCTTAACCTGGCGACCTGTGTTAACGGCAGACGTACCAAACTGACTCACCTGGCCCTGGGCATTTTTAACTTCACCCACCAGTCCTGAGCCGTCAGCTTTTAGTCTTATTCCAACAACCAAGTCATTCATTTCTTCTGCAACCTATTGTTACGTTCGTTTGCTACATGTTTGGCTAACAGGCGAAGTCCTTTATAGTCTTCTGCGGTAAATTCTCTGGCGGCCAGCTTTGCATCAGCTTCTACGGCTGACACGTCAAGCCCCCGACACCATCCATTGCAATAAACAAATAAATCCTGCACATCAGCGAACCATTTAATAACCGGCCAGTTTTGCTCCAGTACTTCAAAGTGGTCATCGGTTGAATGACACTGCCTAATGGCGTCAATTTCTGCACTGCTGGCTTGCATTTCCTGCATTTGGGCTATGAGTTCTTCAACTTCTTCGGTAGTAACTTGCGGCCCGTTCACCCAATAACTGGCCGCATCGATTAGTTTTTTTCTACAGCCTCACCGTTGATGATTTGTTGAAACGCTTTTGCAAAGCCCTTCCTTACGTCCAGTGAACTTTTAAACAGGCGAACTTTGTTTTGTTGTGAGCATTTGAGCGGCGTGCCGTCTTCTTCTTTGAACTCTTCGCCCAAATCCACGACCACGGTTGATAAAAACTCAATATCGGTATGCGTTTTGAATTCTTCGTACTCATCCGCATAAGGAATTCGGAATTTCGCAGATGCAACGATGTCTTCGCGCTTGCCGCCATCGGCAGCCATATTAATTGTGACTGGCCACCAAACTGCGTTGTCTTTTTTTAAAACGAAAGCCATGCTTTACCTCATTTAATGAAGCCTTCCCTGGCTTACTAAATTGGCTGTTTAGCATCCCTCAGCCTTGCGAACGCCCTGCGGGGCACGGTTTATTACGCGGTGGTTAACGTACTGTCGTTACCACGAATTACACGGAAGCTGATATCCCAACCCTGTTTGCCCTTTTGTGGCGAGGGCTGAATACCCAACAACTGAATGCCGGTACTGGACTGCTTAACGATTTTTCCGGCCACGGTACCGTGTGTAATTTCAAAGGGAACAATGGCACTGGCTCGAATTAGCGCGAACGGATCGAATGTTGAAAGCGCTGGGGCTTCAATAATGAATTTGCCTTCTTCGCTCCAGTCATCAATAAAGATTTGATTAATTTCGGTACCTTCGTCGTGCTCGATACTGTTGTTGTCGGCCAGTTCGTACTCGTAGAGGTTGAGCGCCTGCCCATCGAGCGTGAACGAGGTGTTAGCCTTACTGAATGGCAAAGGCTGCTGAAAAGCAGAGAAGTTAGCTGCAGGCGGGGTGCCGGAAACGGTGTCGCCATAAATACCTTGAATCTCAACGGTAATTTTAGGGAGCTCACCCATTTTTCCTGCTGTGGTTAAGCTTGCTTTACCGGCTAACAGAATGTGCCACATGCCTTCCCAATAGAAGTACACCGTACCGTCGAGTTCATTTGATGCACTTAATATTCGCTCATGGGTTACATCGCTGGTATTTACGGTTTCGTCACGCGCCGCCAACTGAATTAATTTACTCCATGCCGCTGGGGTTGTTGCCGCTCCAGATCCTGCCCATTCAACAGGTGCAGTAATGGTAATGCGCTCACCCGTTTGAATAACCGGCTGACCGCCTGATTTTCCATCGTCCAGGTCGCGGGTAATCTGCTCGCTCTGATACGGATTCACCGCAAGGCCAGTGGTAAGAATGGCTACCGGCGTGGCACCGTTGGCAATGTAATCTGTGCCCTTAGTGTCTTCCGGGCGCTTCAGCGCCATCATAATGAACTTACGTTTGTCTTTGTAACCTGGGGTAATGCTCATGCGTTTTTCTCCAGCGCTTTGGCCTGTTTAGCCGTGGTTTCAGTTGGGCGGTCTTCAACGTGCACCACTTTTAACTGGTAATGGGCGCTGATTTGCGCTTGCTTACCGGCACTGAGTTCGCCGTCTTTAAACTTGGTTTCGCCTGGCGCAAACTCGATTGCAGCGCGGCGAATAGGGAATTCGCTGTTGTTGGTTACTATGATCATCCGTTAACTCCTTGATACCAGGTGTTAGTTATAAAACGGTCTATCCACCACAAGCCCTGTGTGGCAAAACCTACAAGATCACTCTTACTCAGTAATACCGGCTCAAAGTCGCTGCTGGGCTTCCAGCCATAAAGGCTATTGCGTAACGCCGTTCGCAGCTGCTCCAGTTGAATAAGGGCTTTTTCACCGGTGCTGTCGTTAATACTTTTTATGCCTATAACCACCCCAAAGGTGATCACGCTTTCCTGCAGCGGCTGCCCAATATCTACATCGCGGCTGTTGCCTACAGGGCTTTCGCTAACAGGCACCACATAGGCCACGCTGCTTCTATGAATGGGCTGGCCCATTGCTTCACGCACATTGGCTGCGCCGCCAACGTGGTCAAAAATGGGTTTAATGCGTGTTTGAACCAGGGTTAACATTTATATAAACCCCGTTGAATCTGCGCGGCTCCATACGCTGCCACCACTTACCATTTCAATGGCTTCATCTGAGGTGGCGACTTCTTCGGTACCGCTTAAACCCAACCGCACTTCGCCTTTGCCAACCGATTTTAAAAAGCTAATGGCGGCTTCGAAGCGCTTTTGCACTACTTCAGGTACTGCGTTGTCGTACAAATTAAAACGGGCAATGTCACCGCAAAGCTTGGGCAACACGCTTGGTACAACGGAAAGGGGCAGGGCATAACGCCCGCCCAAATAGCCATCAATTAATGCGCTGGCATCAGCTATGGCCGCACTAACCACCTGGGCATTTACAGCGCCGGTGTTATCCCGGTCGGAAAGAGCGATTAGCTCACTCTCTCCAAACCGGTCTATCAGGTCGCTAGTGGTGCAGTAGTTCACGGGTTATGCTCCCGCGTTCTCTGCGCCGGTGTCCTTACTCGCTTTGGTGCCTGCCTTGGCCGTGGTAGATTCGGTTTTCTTAGCAGCCGCAGCTTTTTCTTCCTGCGCCGCTTTGGTGGCGGGGTGGGCCAGGTACCGGTCGAGTGGTGCGGTATCAATACCTTCCGGGATTGCGTCGGATGGCATTTCGCGAACAGACAGCTTTTTCTCGGCGTGAATGGCTTTGAGCTGATCTGCAGTGAATTCATCTTTGGCGAACGCGGTACCGGTGTCGGTAAATCCGAAACCGGCACGGCGAAAGGAAGGCACGCTTGCCGTAATAACAATGGCGGTAATGATTGCTTTGGTAACAGACATGTTTTTCTCCTTGCAACCGGCTTACGTATGCAAGCCGGTTGTTAAAGTTGTAAAGGTTGTAGGGCTTACAAGTAATCAGGCGAAATTACGTTGAACATGCCACGTAGTTCGTTACTTACCGCGCCTACACCGCCATCGTCGATTAACTCACGTTCGTTAATTTGCTTGGCTTTTTGGTGCAGGCTGGCAGGCACTACC
>NZ_JBLBUE010000149.1:0-8612 GCF_047290655.1 Alteromonas sp. AMM-1
AACAACCTGGATAAGCAGCCCGAATAGAAGAAAAAGCAAGGGATCAAAGGCGATTTGTGGGCCGTGCATGGCGGTGGCTTTTACGAAGTTGCCAAATACGCTTATGGCCCGCAAACCATGCCGGAAAAACTCCACTGGTTTAAATGGGAAGCCTACTCTACCTGGTTAAGCGGTATTGCCCTGCTGGTGATCGTGTATTACTTCGCCGCAGCAGCCTATTTGATTGATCCCAGCGTAATGGCCATGAGCGAAGCACAAGCCATTATGCGCGGTATTGCGTTAATTGCCGGTGGTGCCGTGCTATACGAAACCGCCTGCCGTACCAAACTGGCCAACTATCCCAAGGTGTTTGCTATTGCGTTGGTGATACTGCTGGTAGTGGTAAGTTATCTGGCCACGCACTGGTTTAGTGGTCGCGGTGCCTATATTCATGTGGGTGCGCTTATTGGTACCATCATGGTGGCAAACGTATGGCTGAATATTATGCCAGCGCAACGCAAAATGGTGCATGCTGTCGCTCATCAACAGCCCATCGACCCCGCCTGGGGAGCAGGCGCGAAACTGCGTTCTGTTCACAACAATTACCTGACGTTGCCGATCTTGTTCATTATGATCAGCAACCACTACCCAATGACCTATCAGCATCCACAAAACTGGCTGGTGCTGGTAGCGCTGATGGCAGTAGCAGCCTGGATTAGACACTTTTTTAACCTACGCCACCTTGGGCAGGTTAAACCGTCAATTCTGCTCTCTGGTGCAATCGCCATGTTGGCGATTGCGTTCTGGGTGTCACAACCCCGGGCGGTTGATGCGGGTAAAGCAGCTAACCAAAATACAGAAGCCAGTTCAGTTACAATAAGCAGTACGTCGTTGCAACCGGACACTGAACTGGATAAACAGGTAATGGCACTGGTGGAAACACATTGCCAGGGGTGTCACTCAAGCGCCCCCGGCGATGACATATTCAGAGTAGCGCCACTGGGGGTAAAGTTTGATAATTGGGAACAAATTACCCGTCAGGCACCACAGCTGGTAAACCGCACCACTGTGACCCGGGATATGCCATTTTTGAACAAAACCAACATGACTGATGAAGAGCGGGCAGTAATAGCCCAATGGGCTGCGCAACGCTAAAACTCAAATCCCCTATTGTACCGCCCGCCGGTGGCTGTCACACAGGCGGGCGTACTGTTCATATTACTCACAAACCGTTGGTTTCTTTACCGCTTTTACTTCGTACATCCCCTGATCGGCTTGCTCTATCCAGCCCTGAATATCTTCAAACTGAGGCTGCCATTGGGAAACTCCCACAGAGCAGTGAATACTGATTAATTCACACTCTTCATTCTGAACCTGAACAGGTTCGGCGAACACCCGATGTAATACCGTTTCGGCATCCTCTTTAGTTGTGTCGCGCAATAACAACAAAAATTCATCGCCCCCATAACGCCCCACTATATCGTTTTCGCGCATGGTACTGGTAAGACGCTCAGACAATGCCTTCAGAGCCAGATCTCCGACGTTATGACCGTAGGTGTCGTTGATCCCCTTAAAATCATCCAAATCAATGAACGCCAGAGTCGAAGTAGTTCTGTCTGAAATGCGGGATAATCGATTGTGCTCTTCCTCAAGCCTACGCAAACACTCGCGGCGATTATCTATGCCGGTTAATCCATCGGTACGCGATAACACGTTGAGTTTATGATTAGCAGACTTTAGCGCCTCGTTAAGCTGTTTGTCTTTGCTGATATCGTCTGCGGTAACCACCACACTGGTGATATTTCCAGTCAGGTCACGGATCAACTGCCCGCGCTCCCGAATGTATCTCATTGTGCCATCGTCGCGCATGATCCGGTATTCGTGTACCCACGGCTCGTTCAGGCCTTTTTGGTATTGTTGTTGTATGCGGTGACGGTCGGCAACGTGAATATGCCGAATAAAACTGGTAGGGTCGTCAAACATTTCTTTCCCTGCCCGCCCCCATATATGGGTATATCCTTCATTCAGGTAGATCAGGTGCCTTAAGTCGGGCGTAGCCACCCACACAACCATGCGATCAGAGAGGGCACTAACGATTAAACGAAACGTTTCCTGTGACTGCTGATACCGGGCCTCAAAGCGCTTTTTCTCATCAATATCCTCCACCACGGAGATAAAATACTGTGGTTCACCTCGTTCATTCCTTACCAGGGTAACGGTGAGTTTTCCCCAAATGGTATGCCCGTCGCGGTGAACATACATTTTGTCCATTTGGTAGGAATCATAAAAGCCGTCGATGAGTTCACTTACATGCTGTAAATCGTTATCCAAAAAATCAGGATGTGTGATGTGCTGAAAGTCCAGTTTGATCAATTCTTCAGGGGTATATCCCAGGAAATCACTTAACGCTTTATTTACCCTGATAAAATCGCCGGTGGGGCTGACATGTGCCAGCCCGATACCACATTGTTCAAATGTTGACTGATAAACGTCTGATGGAGCCACTTCTGCCATGAATTCCTCCGCTCTGATGAGCCTGCTACAGAAATATATGTTCTGTAATGTCCTTGGGTTTTTAACGATCCTGTGTTGTATTCTTCACTGCATGAACACGTTAAAGCCTGGCCGCGATAAATGCTTTGCCAGGTTACTTAAGTAATGGAAGCCGAATTAAAAAACACGTACCAGATGGTCCTGTCGACTCCAGTTTCAATTCACCGTTACTTTGTTCAATAATAGCCTTAGATATAGATAATCCCAGCCCGGTACCCAGTCCTACCGCTTTAGTGGTAAAAAACGGATCAAATATGCTGGCCTGAACCCGCTTATCAATGCCTGGACCATTGTCTTTAATTCTGCATTCAATGTGGGATACATCGGCTATCACGTCAATGTTGATCTGCCCAGTACCCGGATTAACCGCCTGAATAGCATTAGTCACAATATTAATAATCACCTGCGCAAGCTGATTTGCGTTGGCACTCACCGTTGCGTTTTCCAATGACGTATCAAAATAAATATCCACAATGTTTTTAGCCTGGGTGCGAATAATAGTGAGTGCCTGGCGGACAACAGCCAGAAAATCGAGCGGCTTAATGGTTTTCTCATCGGGATGTGAAAACGCCTTCAGGTTTTGAATAATGTCGGTTGCCCGTTTCATCCCGTCCAGCGACTCATCAACCAAATCAACGGTATCAGTTAAAATGTAATCCATATCCAGTGCAGTAAATGTGGATTCAAGTTCGCTATTTGCCTTGCTGGCTTGTCTGGCAAACTGCTCAATGCGGGCAACATAGTCGCGTAAACTCGATAGGTTGCTATTGATAAATCCCAGCGGATTATTCAATTCATGGGCAACCCCGGCAGCCAACTGACCTAACGCGGCCATTTTTTCCTGGTGAACCATGCTGCTTTCAATGCGCGCGCGCTCTTCTAACAAGGCTTCTTTTTCGGTAATTAGGCTACGCTTCTCAAATTGCGATAAGGTATTGGCAACAAATGCACTAAAGGATACAAACACTTCTTCGTATTGCTTGGAAAAAGCGCCAATTCCGCTTTCAGAAATAAGCCAGATATACGCCGCCTGTGCAGTGTTGATTGGATGAATCAGAACAGACTGAGCCTCAGGCAACCACTGCCCCATACTAGCGCGCCACTCAGGGACCAGCTTTACATTCGACAGATTCACGGTTCGTTCAAAAAAATGCTGTAAATCAGGGTATCGCAGTGGTACAGAGTTTCCACGCTTATGGCTTCTGCACACAGGTACTACGGTATTCTGAGCAGCATCGAGGTGCGCGATCAGGATTTGATCACAGGGTAATATATCGCTGATCACATCAAAAAGCCTGGCAAATACTTCGTCGTGGTTTTCGGAACAAAGTATGGCATCCAGACCTTCCAGCATGAGACGGTTAATTTTCTTAAATCGGCTTAGCTGAGCATTTTCATAACTGAGCTGCTGGATTGTTTCGTGGAGCTTTTCAATATCTGTCACGTGTATTCATCCAAACACCGTTGCCGAAATCATCAGGTTACCATGCCTGCTCTTACCATCCGGAAAACAGCCTTGCTCACCAAAGGTAAATGCCACCACAAACGGCAGGCCTTGCGCTTTATTTAGTATAGACCGTTGAATATCGGCCAGTTGATCTTTTACTGCCAGCATGCAACCTCCGCAAAATACCAGCAACAGCGCCTTGGGCTGAGTTTCGTAATTGAGCTCATGGGTTCGCATTGCCACTTCCGCCACTTCCGCTGCCCGCGAAATTAAATTGTGACGCTCGCCATGCATCAGCGTTAATACTTCCCCCTCTTTAAGCGTAGCAAACAATTCCAGACTGTTATCGTCGTTAAGTCTGGAAGGGTGACTGAGCAACGAAATAGGATCAGACCGGGTGCCACGATTACGACCAAGCGGAAAATACGTGCTGTCAGATAAAATGCTGCCCGGTTTGAGCGCTGGCTGCCCAAACCGTTGAAGCCACTGGTTGTAGACATCGCCAGCCGGTTTGCCATCGAGAGTATATAAAACCCGGCCATCTACAGCCGTTACCGTTGCTTCTGTTGAGGTGGCCGTATACCCCGAGCTGAAGTAACAGGAAATGGGTTCCTCGGTGTACATCACAGCAATAATCAAACCGTTACTGTATAGCTGTGTTCCATCAAACTGCAGCCATTTTCCCTCAATGGCGTTGTCGGCACTGGAGCCACCAAACACCGGTACTGCGTTGCCCAATACGGCCTGCACACCACTTAATACCGCTTCTTCCTGACCGGGCGCCTGAATAATCCATACCAGGCTGGGCATTTGTCCAAGCCGGTTGGCTTTCTGCATGGCAGACACAACCGTGGATTCCGCCAATTCAGACACATTCCCCTTGCCCATATCGCATGACGCTACGCCAATCACACCCCGCGTTTCAGATATTGTCATCACATGGACATAACTTTCTCCCATGTCGGTACCCAGATTACTCATAGCACCCAAACAACTGGTAGACGCAAGCCAGTTAGCTTTACCTTTTGCTATTGACGCTAAAGAAGAAATTGCATCAACGTCACCAAAGGCTATATTTAAATCAGCATCGTAAAAATTGCTGCTGCGCAATTCATCAGCAAATCGCTGTGTTTCATTTACGCCTATTCGCGTGACTGTTACCTGCATAATGCGGCCCTCACCAGTGTCACAAAAGTCACCAATGACACATTGTGAACTTGCATTTAATGGTTTACATTGATTTATATAGGTCAATGTCGCTAAACTTGCAAAACAAAATAGTATATACTTTTATAACAAAGTGAATGAGCGGGCGTTATCTAAAGCAATAAATTAAATTGGCAGGATGCCATTGGAAATAAAGGGCAACTGACAGAGCAAACGTGATGAATGTAAATTACGCAGTATTCATAGATGACGACGAACTCATGCTAAAAGCAATCAGGCGAACTGCAAAACGCCTGTTCGCCGATTGGCATGTGTCGTTGGTTGATACACCACAAGACTGGCGAAAACAGATTGGTCACTCGCCGCCACCGGATATCGTATTTTGCGATTACCGCATGCCAATGGTTACCGGTGCGGAGATTTTAAAAGACATCGCAGACGCATTCCCTTTAGCGATAAGGGTGTTAATTTCCGGCGATATAAGCGACGACGCTATTGTTACCTGCAATAAGGTTGCCCATACGTTACTTGCTAAGCCGTTTACCGATGATCAATTAATTGAGTTTTTGAATCATGTAGCCATACTGAAAACATTGGCGCTATCCGAGCAAGAACGCCGCTTAATATGCCGGTTATCGGATATTCCCGTGTTACCCAATGTTGTAACCCAACTGCGCACCGCTCTGGCCGACAATAGTACTGACTTGCCTCACCTGGCAGCTATTGTCAGGCAGGAACCGCTTGTGGCTGCGCGTTTACTGCAAATGGCCAATTCAGCGTATTTGGGATATCACCGGGCAACAGATTCACTTGAAGAAGCCATCGCCCGTATTGGCACCCAGCTTTTGCAGGCCATGATCATGAGCTTTGCCGTAGAAAAAGCAACGGAGCATCTGCTGTCGCCCAAAGCCCATCAGGAGGTGTGCCACTACACCGAGCAATACGCTCAGCTTTCGCGAAGTGTGATGTCCGGACTCAGCAATAACCCAATGTTAATTGAGCGGGTGTTCATTTGCGCTGTGCTCAGTGGTATTGGCCGGCTGATTATGGCGGCGCTGTCAGAATCTGACCAACAAGCCTATGAAGAGTTTTGTAATACCCATCCGCAACCTGCCATGTTGATCAGTGCCTTTTTATTAACGCTGTGGTGCTACCCGGACAATTTACACGAAGAACTACTGAAGGTTCAGACAGGGCCAGTAACAGGCGATACTGATATTGTTCACGTGTTATTACTTTCTCAGCAGTATCTTTGTCTCGAAAATGAACCTGCAGCTTTGCAGGAATGGCTAAATAAACTGCCACAGCCATATGCTGATGCGTTTAAATCCGCAGGTAAAATTAAATAGCTTTGCTAAGCAGAAAGACTATTGGCAATGACGCGTGTATTAACGTTAACAAGTTCTTTGCTGTTAGCAGTAAAAGGCAGCGACTGCGCATCACACATTGCTAACACCGCGCGGATAGAGACGCAGGGCTTGGCTTTAATCAGTTCAGCGAGCGCACGCTCGTAACGAGGCGTTATGGGTATGGCGACCGGCAGAAAGCTGTCGGCAAAATAGCAGGCGCGCTTTGCACTAGAGGCGGTTTCCAACAGGATGTTAATGCTGTCTGTTGATAGACACGGCATATCAACCGGTAAAAAAAGGGCAGTACCGGTGCACTGCCTCATTAATTGCAGCAGCACATCAGCTATTGCCCGGCCTGGGCCATGCTGAGGAGTGCGTTCCGCAAATGTACTAAATGGCCCACCCAGCACGTAATGCTGATGGAGGGGCGCTGTATCCAGCAATTGCCGGGCAGTGTCGAGCATGGCTTGCCCGTTTATACTAACGGTGGCTTTATCTTGTCCCATACGGGACGACAACCCACCAGCCAGAATAAAGCCCAGCTGTCTGTATTGCAGTGAAGACGTGTCCTGAATACCGGATACAGCGCACATGATGAACCCTAGATTAGAATTTAGTACCAACCCAAACCCACAGTTTATCAGCATCAGCTTTAATGTCACCCGCTGAGTAGTTTGCGTATTTCACACCCAAAGTGAACTTCTCTGCCACTTTGGTGGTGTACTGAACGTTAATTTCACTGCCTAAATCATCCACAGTTGCACTGGCTTCATCAGCATCAAAGTTGTGGTACACAAACAACCAGTTACCGCCTGCAAAGTTTGAAGCTACACTGGCGTAGATATCCTGCAAGCCCTGATTAGGTGTTGCCAGCCATTGATCAGACCAACCATTGAACTTGTGCAACGTGGCAAGTGGCGTAGAGAAGCCATACGCGCCATCATCAGAACCCAGCAACTCATAACCCAGTTTTGCAGTAATACCAGACACTGTCGCGCCGCCTTCCAGCAGCAAGTAGCTTGCAGAAAAATCCGTAGTCGCAGTTTCACTTGATTGCTGGGCGAATTCAGCGCTGTATAACCATTTAACTGAATCTGCCTGATAGGCACCACTGTAACTCACGCCATACGTATCAAGGCTGTTCTCAGTGTCGTTATCCACTTCCAGTAAATAGGCATAGGCAGTGAGTTTGCCTGCACCCGTTTTGTAGCTCACATTCAGTAAATGATCGCTTGAATCCAAATCAGCCGCTTCAGCAAAAATGCGGTTGCGCTGGGTCAGGTAAGCGTAAAATGCTGTCAGTTTTTCATTGGCCTGATAGTTCACAGAAATGGCATCAAATGTTTGCCAGTCCTGACGCCAGCCTACGTGACCAACAAAACGGTGGCCATCCAGAGCAATGATTTGACGACCGGCTTTTACCGTTACGCCATCGCCCTGATATTGCACATAGCCCTGGTTCAGCTCAGTGGTTTCCGGATCAGCAATAACGGCATATTTGCCTGTGTTGTATCCAGCTGGCCCTACAGTGTAATCACCCTGCCCCATTACAATACGCACATCTTCCAGATCAGCTTTAAATGAAAACCCTTTGTAGCTGCCCGACTCATAGCTCAGTAAAGTGCGCAGCGTCAGTGCACTGGCATCTTCCACGTTATCCTGCGATACCCCTTCGTAACGCAGGTTAAAATCTGCAGACGCTTTGGAAGCAGATAAGGCCTCGTACCAGCCCTCGGCTGATGCCGCTGGTGCCACTGCTGCGGCAACGAGTAAAGAAAGTACTGCACGTTTGGTTGAAAAAGTAGTCGTGTTCATAGTGTTTTCCTAAATTCAGATTGAGATTGCCTGACCCGGCCCCGAAGGACCGAGCTAACTCTATGTTTTTATTAAAATTCGTTAAGCCGCGTTAGATTTTTTCGAATCGCTGCTTTTCTTCGCCGACTGACGGCTGGATACCGTTTCCACCTTCTTTTGCTTTTCGTAAAGGAAGGTCAGTACCTCATGTCGGTAATGGTTGTATTCCGGGTTGTCTGCCAGTGCCAGACGATCGCGTGGCCGCGCCAGTTTCACATCAAGCACTTCGCCGATGGTGGCCGACGGGCCATTGGTCATCATCA
>NZ_JBLBUE010000015.1:0-52670 GCF_047290655.1 Alteromonas sp. AMM-1
ATATCAGCATTATCTGGATAGCCCTTTATCTTAGAAAGGCACTAGCGTGCCACTCCCATGAAGAGCCTAACCCATCGGGGCTTTTTAATTTCAAGGCGCTGCACAAAAGATGAGTAACAACCCCTCCCTGGTGCAATGTCCAGTCGCGCATCCATGCGCGCCGCTCTGGTCGCTGCGAACGTCCGCAGGACATTCGGTCAACCTCCGCCCCCATGTGAGAGTATGACTCGACACGAAGTCGAGCGCTCGCACCGGCTACGGGGCTCCCAATTAAAAGAAAGGCCCACTCGATTGAGTGGGCCTTTTTTGTTTCTGCAAAACACCCGACTTCCTGGAAAGTGCGACGCTCTTATCTGGGACCTCTGCTAAAAGGCATAACAAATATCGTTATCTAGTAAGGCAAATAATCATAGTAATGACAGCCAGCATAAGAGAGAATGCTGTTTTATGGAGAGTTTGTGGCGGCAAGGTTGTCTGCATAGCAACATCAAGAGCGACGCTAAGAAGTATTAAGGTAATATGAAATTCAAAACACTATTCAATGTGGTCCAGTCAAAAATAGCGTCATTGCGTTATCCATACTTCAGAGCAAGATCAAAAGTTAATTTTCAAAAGCCCAGAATCAAACTCGTTGCTATTGCGAAGAATGAGTCTGCTTATCTTCCAGAGTGGATATATCATCATTTGTATTTTGGTTTTGATCAAATAGAGATTCATTTCAATGGGTGTACGGACAGTACCCTATTATTGTCTGAAGAATTAAACGAACCTCGCGTTAGCTTTTTTAATGCAGACCCGATTTTTGCAAAGTCGCAAATAAGTCCGCAAATGGATATATATCGTCCTGAGTTTGCTAAATCCCGCAGTCAGGGCTTTGATCATGTTATGTTTCTTGATATTGATGAATTTTGGATTCCGTTAGATCTAAGTTCATCAATAAAGGACTTTATTAAAAAATCCCCTTATTTTGACTCAATGTCTTTCCAATGGGCAAACAAGGTTGATGAATCAGTTTCCTTTTCGAGAGCGATATGCCCAAGTATACAGGTTGAGCCTGCTCGACAATTAAAATCCATTCATAAAACTTTTATAACACCTGGCTTAATGAATCCTCACAATGTCATTGATAATTCTCTTATCAGAGTTTTTTCAGATGGTAAGCCATTCACCCCATCAAATGAACATCATTCAATGGCCCCAACGGCAACTCTGCCAGAAAGGGCATTCATACTGCATAGAAAATACCGGAGCCAGATGGAATACATCGCGTTGTTAGGACGTGGTCGTCCAATTGGCCCAGAGAAAGCAATATCAGAGTTTAAGAACAACCGGGAAGGCTATTATATTAAGAATAATAGTGTCGAAGTCGCATTCGAAAATGATAGTTTTCATGCCTACAACCGCTATATGTCAGAATGTCTTGCTAAGTTAGATCAAACTAAAGTACGTGAGTTGTCAAAACAATCGGTGATTGATCGTTATCACGACGTCGTAAATGCCATCAGAATGGCACCAAAAGAAGAGTTGCCGACGCTAACAAAAATTCTAAAAAATGTCGATATTGAAGAAGTTCGGCAGGCATTTGAAGAATTCAAACAGCGTATCTCATAGCATTCAACGGCCAGTATCAAAACAACCCAATCTGCTGACTCGCCATCGAATCAAAGCTTTCGCCAATAGTGGGTAATATACTATCGGCGATGGGGCGGATTTGTTTCTCTATATAATGGTCATAGTCCAGTGGATGGGTTTGGTATTGAGTCACCTGCGGGCCTGCGGTTGTCATAACGTAATGGATAACCGTTCGCTTTTGATACTGAAGTGGCTTACCGGATCGGCGATTGTTTTCGTCGCCCTGGATCGCTGCTTTCACGTGAGGCGGTACTGACTTTGTGTATTCCGATAATGGCTTTCTTAGCTGACGGGTATAAACCAGTTGTTCATCACATTTAGCGTCTCGGATCGCATTAACGGTACTGCTGATGTAGTCGGCAACGGTTTCTCCGGCGAAAATCAATCTGTACAGTTTTTCCTGAAATGTTTTAGCCAGTTGCGTCCAGTCTGAGCGTACGTTTTCCAGTCCTTTGAAAATGAGCTGTTCTCTGCCATTTTTATGAGTAACACCGGCATAGCGTTTCTTACTACCGGCCTCAGAGCCTCGGATTGTTGGCATAAAAAACGTGCTAAAGTGCGTTTCGAATTCAATTTCCAGCGCGCACTGTAAACGGTGTTCTTCCTCAATTTTGTTCCGCCATCGCAAATTAATGTCGTCCTGCAAACGCTTGCCGATGGCATTGGCTTCTTCTTCATTCTGACATTGAGCCAAATGCACAAACGTCGAGTCTGTATCGCCGTAAATTACGTCGTAGCCGTATTCCTGAATCCACTTCGCAGTGGTTTGCATGATTTCATGGCCGCGCAAAGTGATAGAACTGGCAAGGCGAGGATCATAAAATGGACATCCACCACTGCCTAACACGCCATAAAATGAGTTCATTAAAATTTTGATAGCCTGAGAACGCGCCGCGTCTTTTTGGCGCTTGGCTTCATCCCGTTGGCGCCACAAACTACTGATAATGTCTGGCAGGAAGTGTTTTTCCCTGTGAAACATTGCACCTTTAAAGCCGGTTATCGCGTTATCCGGATGTTTTAGTCCTTCTACCAATCCCAATGGATCGATTTTGAAAGTACGGATAATAGACGGGTACAGACTTTTAAAATCCAGCACTAACACATGTCTGTACAGGCCAGGTTTCGAGTTCATTACATAACCGCCGGGACTTGCCAAGCCTCCATGTAGTGGGCGGTTTGGCGACACATAACCCGCGCGATGCAGCTTAGGTAAATATAAGTTAACAAACGACGCTACGGAACCACCAGGACGACCGATGCGCATGCCGGTTAATTCACTTCGAAGAATAAGAAAGTCGATAAGATTCACTTTGTCGGCAATTTCCAGTACTAACTGGCAATCTTCAAAGTTGTATTCAGCAAGGCTGGCTTTGTCTTCCCGAAACAGGCGCTTAATGGTGCCGAGTTTATCGGGATCATCTATGAGCTTTTGTTTGCCCAGAAGTTGCGTGGCAACATTGTCGAGGGAATAACTGTCGAACTGATAGGTCATGGTTTTCAGCCCTTCAATTCCATCTACAATCACTCTGCCAGGAATGTCCACATAAGCCCGGTTGTCCTCGAAGGTGCGCAAATCCAGGGCGGTATTTTCCCGTCCTACTGTGAGTAACACGCCACAGCGTTGAGCCGCTGCTTGCAGTACCGGAAAGTCGAATTGTTTTACATTCCAACCCAGAAAAATATCGGGATCTTCATGCTGCACAGTTTGAATAAAGGTGTTCAATAAATCTGTTTCATGTGCGCACCAAACATACTCAAAACGGCCTTTATTTCCTTGAGTTGGCAGAGTGTGTGGCTGAGAGAACTGTTCGCAAACTGGCTCGCCAACCGGATTGCCAATCATTAGCACCCGATTGCATTTATCAGACGCCAGTCCAATGGAAAATAGGTTTCCGCGCTCGTCGCATTCAATATCTATAGACATGACGTGAAGCGGGCAGCGATACTGCGCAGGGATTATTTTTACGTCTTCAACCACATGACTGTGTGAGGTGGTATATCCACGATAGTTTACGCCCAGCGTAACGAATCGTTCCATCAGGTAGCGATCCGGTGTTTTAATATCCGCTTCGTAAAGCGTTATTCCTTTCTCTGCCGCCAACTTACGCAATTGCTGTAACTGTCTGCTTTGACTGAGTTTTACGCTGGCTACCTGTTCATGGCCAAATGTGTTAAGGGCTATAGAAGATATGTTCACTGATACGCCAAGTGACGCGGCTATTGCTGCCAGCGCGCCACTGTCTTTTTGCGTCACAAAGCACACTGATGATTCAATCGGGCTGAGTAATTTTATCGGTCCGTTTTCGGTTGCCAACCATAACTCAATAAGCTCATGTTTACCCTGGAACAGGGTACGGGCAGTCAGGATGACGCCTTGTCCTGTTGTTACCTGACGAGTCATTCGGCAGTCTTCCGGTCGCGAAGTTTGGTGTAAAGGTATACGGGAAAGTTAGCGATAATCATTAGCGAAATAAATAGTCTCGGTGGCTGCTGACCAGGGTCTCAATGCTATACTGCTTGCACGACAGTGTAACACGGTACACCAATGATAACGCTAACTTCACATCCAACACCGGCATCCGGCGAGTGGACTCTACTGAGTGAGGACCTTTGGTGGTTGCGCATGCCACTGCCGTTCGAACTCGATCACATCAACCTTTATGTGTTGGAAGACACGAATGGAATCGTTGTGGTGGATACCGGACTAAGCAGTCGCCGGAGTAAAGCAATTTGGCAGGCCTGTTTTGAGCAATTCAATAAACCATTATTAGCTGTGGTTGTTACACACATGCACCCGGATCATTGCGGCCTGGTCGGGTGGTTATGTCGTGAGTTTGATGTGCCTTTATATATGAGTGCGCTGGAATATTTTGCCGCTCGCAGTATTTTTGGTCCTAACCCTGGCGCTGATCTCACTACCGATAAGCGCTATTTTCAGCGAGCGGGCGTTGAGCAATCCATTATTGATCAGCATGTTAAACCCCGGGAGTCGTATACCGAAGGTGTGGAGCCATTGCCTCTTGCTTTCCGACGATTAAAACACGGTGAAACGTTGCAGGTCGCGGGCAAATCCTGGCTGATCATGACGTTTGCTGGTCATTCGCCAGAGCATGTGTGTTTGTATAACTGCGAACAAAAGCTGCTTATTGGTGGTGATCAAATTCTGCCCCAGATCTCTCCTAACATTGGTGTATACAGTCAGGAACCAGAGGCGAATCCATTGGCTGATTATTTTACGAGCCTTTCCGCTCTGGCTGAAATGCCCGCTGATACCTTGGTTTTGCCCTCACATAATGTGCCTTATATTGGCTTACCTCACAGAGCAGTTGAACTTCGCCAGCACCATCAGGCTCAACTGGACGCGCTGGAAACCTTTTGTGAAACGCCGCGTAGCTTAGTGGAATGCTTGCCTGTTATGTACAAACGCCCGTTAACCGGGCGACATATGTTTTTTGCGGTGGCTGAGTGTCTTTCACATCTTAACTACCTGATGTATGCCTCCCGCTTAGTGCGAACTGAATCAAACGCTGGCGTATATCTGTATCAGCGCTGTGAGTGAGATTGCTCAGGTTCAGGGCATGTTGATGCGGCCGTTTAACGACTAGCAATCAACCGATTAGCAGACTTCGCTTGCTCCAATAATAGCCTGTCATTCAGCGATTTTGCGTTTTCCCAGTTCAGGGTTGCCCAGGTAAGTGCCTGTTCTGGCTGTTCTGCCAGGTGCAGGTAATACAAGGCCACCTCTGCCGCATGGGTCGTATCATTGTGCAGCTCCCGCAACTGAACGCGCTGCGCCATTTTTTTAATCCACTTATCAGTGGTGCCCACCTGTTGTTCAGCCAATGCCAAATAAAGCAACATACTGTCGTTAGGTACAGCGATGTTTTCAATATAAGGGGATAGACGGGTAAGAATGTCCTGGCCTTCACCCAGTGCTATTTTTGCTTTAGACCAGCTAGCCCAGGTACTTACAGGCCAATTTTTAAAATCGGTTTCCTCGCAATGCGTGATAGCTTGGGACGGTTGTTCAGCATACAGTGCCATATCAGCCAGCACCTCATTGAGCCAGGTTTGAACATTGATAGGAGCGCGAGCACTAAAGCGAGTCAGGTTAACCAGTTGCTTGTAGTGTTCTGTCGATGGGGATTGTTGCATGCGAGCTTCCAGCAGGCAGGTCGTCGCCACAATCAGATCGGTTTGCCCAACTAATCGCTCGCAAAGTTGAACGGCTTTTTCAGCGTTACCCTGATTCAAAGCGACGTTGGCAAGCAGTAATCTTGCCTGACTGTTCAGTGGGTTCATTTCGAGTAGTAAATTTAGCTGTACCTGCGCCTCAGCAAACCGATGTTCGTGTTGCAGTAGTCTGGCATAGAACATTCTCTGTTTTGCTGATAGTTCTGTTTCTGCGGCGATATGTTCCAAATAGTCTAATACCGGCGTTAGCTGTCTGGCATCGAAGTCTGGGCGTGTGCTGTTATCCAGCAATTGATCAATTTGCCGGGGGCTGTAAATGGTCTGTGCGGCGTTGTTAGTGTCGTCATGTTCATGAACATGAGCGAACGCAGTACCGATGGCCAAAATAAAAACCGCAATAATGGTTATACATAAGGCAGTAAAGCTGCCTAGCAGTGAAAATGGAATAGCAAGATTGTTCTTCATAAATCCACCTGATAGAGGCCATCCCTGGCCCGTTGGTTAGTCTTGTATCAGATCATCAAAGTTGCCAGGGTTATTGGCATCCTCAACATAGGCCCGACCATTCACGCTTACCGGTTCGTCTGTTGAGTTCAGCGAAAATATGTTTCTAACTGAGTCGTTAAACGATACTTCCAGCGCTTCAACGGTAATATCCACAAACCCGGTAACTGCAAATGCGGTGCCGTCAGAAACGCTGTAACTAAAGCTGTCACTGCCGGTGTATTCAGCTTGCGGTGTATAGGTAAATGCACCGGTAGCAGATAGCGAAAGTTCGCCGTACATTGGGTTGCTGACCAACTGATAGGTTAGCGAGTCGCCATCGGGGTCGGTTGCATTAAGCTGATCGTTAATAGTCACTTCAGCTTGAGTGGTTAATGCAAGCATACCTGCAACAGGTGCCCGGTTAGTGTCTTTGGCTACGTTGTCATTGTCTGATGAGCCTGAACATCCGGTCAGCGCTATGGCGACAGCCAGCAAAGCATACTGATATCTACGCATAGTTATCTCCTTTATTCTGAGCCTGGCAGTGGTGTAGCCAGATACGGGAAGCTGCTGTCCATCATTGAGGCATCCAACGGGGCGCCATCTGTGAAGGGGACGTTACCAACATTGGCATCTTCAGGGGCACACAACCCCAAATCGGTATCAACGCCGTTAACCGGAATGGGGTAACACAAGCGCCCCATTACAACCCGAAGTGCAATATCAACAACATCATCACCCGGACGACGTCCATTCGGGAATCCAGCCAGATCATCGCCAGCCACACCAGCCCATGACTGTGCTTCTGCAGGGGTTGCCGGAATAGCGGTATTTAAACGCAGCATTTCCGATGGCGTGACGGTGGCCAGTTGGTTTACGCCCGGGAAGCCGGTCAGGAAAGCTGTTACCAAGTCCATTCTGGGAATATTGGTGGGCGCCAGTGTATCCAGATTTGCGCCCAGCGTAGTATTCACCGCATCCTTGAATAAGATATTAAGCAGCTCTGGCAGAGCGGGGTGCGTAACATAGTCGGCAAACTGACCATCATCTTTCGGGTGCGCTGTCGAGAACAGATCTTTGTCGCCAATGCCAATAACTAACTCATTAACCAGTGGGTTGCCTAAACGAGAAACCTGAGTCAGTGGTCCTTGCTGTACATCCGGCTTACTGAATGTAGCGTTGGGATTCAGAATGCGCGCCTGCGGTAAGCTGGCAGTGGTCCAGGTACCTATAGTGCCGTTACCGTCACCGGTGATACAACTGGCGTGAATCTCAAGGGCAATGCTGGTTACATTTTTGTCTGCGAGGTCATCATTGCTGGTATCTTGCGTAATGCCACCTGGAAAGCCGCCAGCATCATTGGCGCCCGGTGCACTGTCGCCTTCAACGGGCACGTAGTTAACCAGGTCGAAGGTTTTTCCAAGGTTTACAACGAAGGGATCCTTGCGTTGGCCTACGAATACTTTTGCTGGCATTTCACAGCCAGGAACTGCAACACTGTACACAAATTTGTTTGCGTATCGCGCATACTCCTGTGCTGAACTAAAGGTTTTGTTGCCAATATAATCCAGCGGCTTGGCAAAGCCCATGCTGCCTTCTGCGCTCAGCATCGTTTGAGTGCCGGTGCGCATTGCACCTTCAATCATGGTGAAGTTGTAGGACTCTGAGAAGTTTGTCGCACTCATGTCATCGGCGCTAATCGCACCCACATTCTTAAGCGGTACCTTCACTGTTCGCTGATTATCGGCAGGGCCAATATTCAGTGCAATACCTTCGTTATTGGCAGCCAGGTTAGATGTAAATTGCCAGGTAAAGGTAATGTCTTCCACGGCATCCCCATCGTTATCAATGTGGATGGCGTAAACCGCGGCAGGATCCATTGCAAAATAGTTAGGACCGCCGTAGGCGTCCTGCAGCGGAATGTAGTTTGCGATGAGCGTAACAAACCCCTCACGGCCATCTTCATAACTGTTAAAGGCATAAAAGTCAGTGCTGTCCAGGGCAGGCGAACGCGCAATGTTCGGCGCCTCACGGTGACTGGATGCGTTAGCAAGCGATGTTATCGCCAGACTGCTTAGTAGTATTGGCAAGCTTATTTTATTCATATCAATTCCCCATGTGGGTGAGTGTTGTCGTGAGTTCCATGAAGAAGTTAACAGCTGTGTATAGGTGAAAGTACGTAGTCAACTTCTCTTATTAAACCGTACGACTGAGGGATGCGAAGTGGATGCAGCAATGTTGCTAAATTATAAAAATATTTTTATGGGGGCGATTTTTCGGGGAAATACGCGGGCTTCCGGCTTTGAAAGCCCGCTTGAAATTACACTTTGGTAAGTGGTGAGATATAGAGTACTTCGGTAGGCGAACCGTTGGGCGAACCACCAAGTGGCTCAAGACTAACCGCCAGCGCGGATACTCCGGCTAACACTAATTGAGGCGGTCTGATTAACTGAATGTCACCGTTTTTGGGTAGCAAATCGAGTGATATCGGTGCGGTACCGTCACTGGGTACCATCCATAATTCGTAGTCCTTATTCACCTGAGGCAGCAAATTACTGGTTGCCCGGGTGAAAATGTGTGTATCCGACAGTTCAATTAACCATAAAGGCTGGTGAGCCTGATCGGTGACTACTGCCACACTGGTTATCTCTTGCTCTACAACAGGCTTGGTAAATGGTAACAGTAAAACAAGCAGTAACACTGCCGCGGTGCTCAGACCCGCTAATACCTGCCAGAATTTGCCCGATGGCTTTTCTTTTATAAGTGGTACAACATTATCGGGTTTGTCTATCCATCCCAATTTTTGCTGAATGTTGGTCCACACGGCCGGTGGCGGTGTAACCGGTTTCAGGCCCTCACCCATGCTGTTAAGGTGCTGTTCCCATAACCAGGTTGTTTCCCTGATAGTTTGGTTTTCCATCATGAGTGTTTCGTAACGTTGCCGGGCTTTACCTTTCAGGGTGCCCAGAACATATTCGGCCGCTAATGCATTGCACAGTGTGTCTTTTGCGTAGTTCATAATGACAGGCACCTCTGTAAGCTTACCAGGCCTCTGCGGATCCAGCTTTTAATGGTGCCCAGGGGTGATGATAAATGTTCAACGACTTCCAGGTGTGATAATCCGTTAAAGTAAGCCAGGTGAATGGCTTGCCGCTGTTGAGTATCCAGTTCGTCAAGGCAGCCCTCAAGCTTTGGGTGTGAGAGCTTCGCCTCCAGTTCAAACCGGTTGTCGTCATCTGAAACCATCGTGTCCGGCTCAGTATCATCTGTTTTGCGTATGCGTTGATATCGGAGCATGTCGAGCGCACGGTATCTGGCGATACTGATTATCCAGGTCAGTACGGTTCCTCGGGCCATCTGATAGCTTGCTGCGTTATGCCAGACTTTTATAAATGCGTCCTGTGTTGCCTCTTCGGCGAGTTCTCTGTGCCTGAGTAATTTGAGGACCACGGCAAATACCTGTGGACTGGCCGCTTTGTAAAGTTCAGCAAAGTCTTCTCTGCGCCCTTGTGCTGTTCCGCATAGCAGCGGAAAAAGTGTTTCTTGCTCCATAACAGCCTCTTGTTGTGCTTGCGTAAGCGTTCTTAATAATCATCAATAGCGTTGTTTGTAGATCGAATTCCACACATACTGTGCATAAAAATCAGACGTGCTACAGGGTTATAACGATTCAGGATGTTTACTGGATGCAGGATCGGAAGAAATAAGATCTGCCTGCTGTTCAGATAACGCAGGCAATAAAATTTCGATAACCGTTCCTTTGCCGGGTTTGCTATTCGCCACCATTTTACCTTTGTGATTTTCCACCACGGTATAGGCAACCGATAAACCCAGCCCTTGCCCTTGTCCTTCCGGGCGAGTAGTGAAAAAAGGTTCAAAGATTCGGCCTAGGTGTTTTTCGTTAATACCACAACCGGTGTCCAGAATTTTAATGTGCAGCATTTGACCGCGTTGTACAAAAGACAGCATGACCAGCCCTTTATCACTAATCGACTGAGCGGCATTCATCAGCACATTGGTAAGCGCTTGTTTAAGGCTGGATGATTCGCAGTACCATTTTAAGTTTGCGGGCTCACATTGCACCTTGTAGGTGGGGGCTTTGTATTGTACGCCAATCAGCTGTACTAACTGTTTGGCCGTTTCGTCCAGATTTAACAATCCCCAACCCGTTTGTGTGTCTTCGGCAAATGAACGCAACGTCGATACAATTTCCCTCACCCGTTTCAGGCCATCTTTCGATTCGTCAATGAGGGGCGCAATATCGTCGCTTACCAGGTCTACGTGATTGGTTTGCAGTATTTTGTCAAACGCACGCTTTAACTCGCCGTCGGAGTGGGCATCAATTAATTGGCGGCTGGTTTCACAGGCGTGTAACAGGTGCTTAATGTATTGCTCAAGCGTATTCATGTTGGCTGTGATGAATCCCATGGGATTATTAATTTCATGGGCGATACCGGCAGCCAATTGTCCGGTAGAAGCCATTTTCTCTGCCTGGATCAGTTGCGCTTGTGCGCGATCCAGTTTGCGGATCAGTTTGCGCTGAGCCTCGTGTTCCGCTTTGAGCTCCTCGGCTAATTGCGCCTGTGCTTTAAAGTAGCTGGCCTGCGCGGTGACATCCTGAATTAAAATACAGGCGCATAGCTTGTCTGTGTCGGGGTCTTTATGCGGCACAATCTCCATATTTTGCACCATTTGCGTTTCTTCACCGGTAATAGGACGGCTGCTTTTGAAGGGGAAAATATGCGGTCGTTGCTCCCAATAACTAAAACTGGGGTGTTTTAATACGAAAACCGACTTGATTCGTCGTTTGAGGAACTTAATTTGCTCGGGAAACACGTCGTCTAAGGTTCTGCCCAGCGCATTGTCGCGAATGTCAGGGGGCATGCGATCTAAAAAAAACGCGTTCAGATAAGTGATAGTGTAATTTTCGTCAACTAAACAAATCCCAATGGGGAGTTTGTTAAGCAAAGGGTTGTCCATGACCCGCTAGCCCAAAAGCTCGTCGATGGTGGAAGTGAGCGTATTTAAAGAGGCGTCGTCCAGGCAAAAAACTACCCGCATGGTGAAAGACGAAATCTGAATATCGAATTTTACTTCCATCACCAGGCTGTGTTGCCAGCCAAGTTGTTTAAAATCGTGTTTTTCCGGGTGAAACAGGGTGGGCATTTGCAAATTGGTGGAGAGTTCCAATTGCTCCGACAGGCCCGACAAACAGGCGCCTGCCAGAATGTTACAAAGTTCCAGAATGGTTTCTTCAATGTCGCTTTCAGACAAGGGTTGCTCGTATTCCATTAATTCGGCCACTTCGGCAAGTCCCGACTGCGACAGAATAGACATTACCTCGCCGTGAATATTACCCATAAATGACTGACGGGTGTAATAGGCTTCCTGATTGTGCCTTACCATATCAAACAGTTGTTCCGGGGTGACGGCAGTTATGTTGGGAATCGATATGCCAATTTTGGTTTCGATTAAGTGGGCAAGGCTATTGGCAGCCTGGCCCATGGAAATGTTCATAAGCTCTTGCAGGGCATCCCGTTGGTCTTCGTTAAAAGCAATTGCATCGTTCATAGATAACCTAACTCAAAAAGCGTCATGGCCAGCTCTTCTTTGTCGAGTGGCTTGCGAAGAAACTTCTTGGCACCCAACGACATTACAATGCGCTGTTTTTCAGGCTGAAAATCGGCGCTGATCACAATGACGCTGGGCGTCTGTGGCTGACTGGACAGGAACTCCAACACGCCAACGCCATCAATTTCCGGCATGGTTAAATCGAGTAGCAACAACTGAAATGGCTGTGCAGACAGCAGGTCTATAGCCTCTTTGCCGTTTGAGGCTTCCTCTATGTTAACGTCCAATTCTGGCGGAAGCGCGCGTATTACGCTTCGCCGTGATAGCTTTGAATCATCTGCTACCAGTACCGATAAACTCATGCAGCACTCCGGGGCCTATTCGTTAACCTAAGTATTTGTCATTTTCATAATCCTGCAAGTGATCTTGGTGTAATTATGAAAATTTACTGCTTACAAGTAATTTGTCAGACATCGGGCTCAATGTATTGCGACAAATGTGACTATTGGCTATTTTATGGTAATCCTGCACATGTTATGTATGAGCCTGTATACCTGAGTATCAGGCGAAATAAGAGGCGATTCAAAGTACGAAAAAGCGGAGTACCCCGGGATTATCCGCCCCGGGGTAAGTTTAGACTACTGATGACGTTGTATAAATTCTACGAGTTTTTCGCCATTGAGTATTTTGAAGTTTTGCGGCGCGGCCGGCATGACATTTCGCCCGTCCTGCACAACCAGCATGCCCATGGGGTAGTCGTCTCCTAAAGCGTGTGAAGTCACCGCTAGACCGTCTGTTTCCGATACGCCATCTATGCCAGCCACATGGTTAATTGCTATACCAAAAGTGCCGAGCAGGCGATGATTATCGTCCAGTGCGTAAACCGCAAATCGGCTGTTGCCCTGACTGGACACGATCAGGTAACGCTGATTGTTAAACCGATAGATGTCCATTCCTTCGATATCAGCGTGTACTTGCGCGTTGGTACCTGCAATTAACTCCGGTGATGCGCCGACAGTTGTCAGGTGGCGCATCCAGATGCCCGTTGATTCCTCGCCATAGTAAAGAGTGCTGGTGGCATCGTCTATCACGCAGCCCTCTGGCTGGCTGGGCAGGGTAAATTCGCTAACAAGCTGCGCGCTTACATGGGAGTTTTCTATTGTTAGTGCATAGTGTTCAAATCGACCGTCCGTATCGTTAACCACAACCTGCAATCTGTTGTTAATGACACCCGTACACAAACCATACACGTCCGACAATCTGGTGGGCAGATTGTCCAGCAAGGCTACCGAACCTTGTTGATTAATCGAGAAAACAGACAGCGACTGCGATGAGCGATTACTTGCTACCGCTATATCAACTCTGCCGTGGCCGCTGGCAATACCTTGTCGCACATCCACATTATTTACCCGGCCAACCGGTAAGGTTTGCTGCAAAGTACCATCAAGGCTATATACGTTCAGACCAAATTTTTTGTCGGTACCCAGGATGAGGCTGTCTGCCGGCGCTTGAGTATTTATCCAGAACGCCGGATCATCGGCGGCATCGCCATAACGGTTCACCGGCGTGGTTTGGGCATCTGCGGTTAACAAGTCGGTGCGAGAAACCACTTCACGTGTTACGGGAGCCCCCGATAAATCTAACGAAAACAGGGTGTTACTTGCCTCATCGTAGATGCCTGCGATTAGACCCTGCTCCGTAGAGGCAACACGGATACTCTTGAGTTCCCACTGTGCTTCAACCGGCCATGCGGTGTTATTATCGCTTCGTTGGTGAATAACCGGCTCACTGGTTGCCACCGCGAAATACCGCCCGTCGGGCAGTGCCGAAACAGATTCAATTTCTGGCGTGTTAGGGAAGTAATCCAGTATTCGTCCATTTTCGCCTTCAGAATCGGCTTCATACTGCCAAATACCTACTTCTTCTTCGGCCAGATAGAGCGTTGCTGTGTCGTCTGCAACACTACACGAGGAAATGTTGGGCCCAATCATCAGGGTGCGAACATCTGCTATCTGCCAATTCGAGGGAGATAACTGCAATAGCGAGTGAGTCAGCAATCCGCGGGCATCAGTGCTAAACAAAAAGTAATGCTCGCCTAATTGTTGCAGGCAAACCGTTTCGCGATCAGCAATGTCTGACGGCACCTGCAATTGTGAGGTGAATTGGCCGGTGTGGGTATCCAGAGTCAGCAGGTGCAAAGCTGTGGTGTTATTGTCCAGGGCTGCGATTAACAGGGTGTCGTTGTTAAGCCAGCGCCAGTCAGCCTGGCTAATATGACCTTGCCATTGGTATTGCGATTGAAAGTCTGGTGTCAGCCAGATTAGGCCGCTTTGTTCGCTGGTTACCAGCCACCCCTCGAGTGCATTATTAGCAACCGGTAACAGGCTTTCACCTTTCACTGGTACCGCGTTAAATATAATTGGATTGGCCTGCTCTGTCAGAGCGGGTGTGTCGGCGGTGACTGTGCAGCCGGTGAGCAGCAACCCCAAGGTGAGATTGAATAGAGCTAATTTCATTGGGTAATTCCCTTATGCGGCTGTAACGAGTAGTGGTAAATCACCTTGCCGTGATCATCAATAAACTGAATGAGTGTTTCCAGGGCATTAATACTGACTGCCGCAAAACCGGCGCTTGACGCGGCGAAGCGGGTAAATTCATGCTGGCCGGTGGGACGAACTTCTGACCCCGCGCCTGAAACGAAATGGGCCATGTGTTTACCCATCGGTTGATTGTGCTGTAAGTCGTGTTCGTGTCCAGCAAAGTAAGCGTCCACTTGGTATTGTTCCAACAGGGGTTCCAGCACTGAGCGTATGGCGTCATTTTTACCGTATCGTTTACCGCTTGAGTACAATGGGTGATGCGCAATAACAAAGGTCCAGGTGGCGTCCTTGTGTTCCTCCAGTTGCTGGTGCAACCAGGTTAACTGGGCGGTGGCGTCCTGTTCTTGTGTTTCGGCGTATTTGGTATCGTGCTGATAGTCTGGATTCAGCGGGCTGGTATCCAGAAAAAGTAGGTGAACGGTGGCACCGTCTTTCAGCGTTTTCATCATGCTGTAGTACTGTGCAGGCATATTCCAACGGCGGCTTTTGGCACTGTATTCAATTTGTGCCTGCCAGTTTCCGCGGTAGTCATGGTTGCCAAGCACGACATACCAGTCTTTAAATAAATGCGGGCCGTGATAGATCTGCTCAAAGGAGGTTTGCCAGAAGGGATCGTCTATCGAGGCAATGCCGTTGTCGTAAAAGTTGTCGCCGGTTGAGACTATCATGTCGGCGTCAAACTGGTAGGCAGCGATGTCCATCCAGCGGGCAACGTCACGCTGGGCAAAATGGCCATTGCGTCCCCAATCGCCCACTACAAGCCAATTCCAGCTTTTGTCTGCTACTTGTTGATGTGCGGTGGCAATAGTGTGTTGCTGATAATACGCTTCGTTATAGACATCTGTTGCCAGGGAGGCTGCGGAAAATGCTAAACATGCTACGCCCCATAAAACCTGTATTTTCATTTTTTACCTTAGGTGTTGCTGTGTTGCTGTCCGGCCGGGCCGGAGCCCGTAAGCCGGACAGTTAAAACGGAATGTGGGCGCACGTTTTATTGAGTACGCCCACACTGTGCTGTGGCTTATAACTGCCAGTTAAAGCCCAGTTCAAAGGTGCGGCCATATTCTTCAAACTGCGCGTTTTGATTGCGCTGATCAAAATAGTGGTAGTACGGTTCGTTATTTATGTTGATGGCATTGAAATACACAGTGACATCTTCGTTTACGAAGTACTTGCCGGTAAAATCGAACTGTTGGTGAGCGTCTTCCATGCGGATCATGTCACCATCGATCTCTTCCAGGTTTTTGCTCTTGTAAGCCATAGTTAATCGCAGGCTGAAATTGTTGGCCTCGTATCCCACGGTCAGGTTACCCACGGTGTCAGACTGGTTGGGCAAACTGGTTTTATAGCGCTCGCCGTCCAGTAATGTCGTCGCATCCGAGTCAGAGAAGGTGCCGTTAGCCGACAACAATAATCCATTGTCGAACGCTTTCACCCAGGACAGCTCCAGGCCCAGTAGGTCTGCACTTTCGCCATTAAGTGGCTGAATCACTTCATCAAAGCCTTCCCAGCCACTGGTGCCTGCAACATCGGCGTAGATTACGAAATTGTCGATCTGCTTATAGAATAAGCCCGCAGACAACACGCCGATGTCGCCTGGGTAGTATTCTACCGACAAGTCGTAGTTGGTGGCTTCATAGGGCAACAGGGAGGGATTGCCAACTTCCGCTTCGCGTTCGGTAACAAATTCACCGTCGTCTTCTTCCGTTTTACTTTCAATAATCTGATAAGCCGCTGATTCTTCAAAGCGCGGACGAGAAATGGTTTGAGTAAACGCGGCACGCAGGATCAACTGCTCTGAAACAGTGTATTTGGCGTTTATACTGGGCAGAAAGTAATCGTAAGAACGCTCAGCCTGCCAGGGGGTATTTACCACTTCTTCTACGTCGTTTTGTTCGTCTTCAACCAGTTCAACGCGCATACCAGCGGTATCAAAATCCGTGCTTTCGTAACGTACACCCGCCACAATATGCCATTGCTCAATGTCGAAGGTACCCATGAAATACGCCGCGAAGATATCTTCGTTGGTGTTATACGATGCTCCTTTAGACTCAAGTTCTGAGTCCAGTTCAGCCAATTCCAGCGCGCTGCGGTGTTGATTAAAGTAATTGCGCAGTGTTGAGCGATTCAGGCCCGGGCCGAAGTTGCCCAGTCCCCAATCGGGCGCACTGGCGGCAAACTGAGTTGGGTCTACGCCGTCAAAATCGCCGTCGTAAATGTAAATATTGCTGTCGACCTTTTTACTGCGCTGACGCAGCTTGAAGCCCGCTTTCAGTTCGCTCAGGTAAGGATCATTGGCGAATGAACGTGTGATGTTTGCCTGAATACTGTGCTCGGTGTCCTGAGTGTAGTTGTCTTCAAAACTGATTTCGTCCAGCTCGTAGGTGCTGAGATCATTCACATCTGCATTGTATGACAGAGAGGGAATCTGGCGCATCAGGTCGCCATCCACGCTGCTGTTTTCTGTTACCAGCGTAAAATACAGCGCATTAGGCTCATCTTCGTCAGATTTCGCATAGCCTGCCTGGTAGTCAAACAACCACTCGCCGCGGCTGTGTTCACCGCCAAGCGCAGCGGTAAAAATAGATTGTGATTCATAGCGGTCTTTTGAATCGCGCTCAACTTCTGAGTCTTCGCCGTCGAGCACAAAGGTATTGCGCTGGCGGTATTCAGTGTCTGAGAATTCACTGAACAGGGTGCGCAGGTAATACTGGTTGTTAAAATCGGGGCGATAGTCCAGGTTTAACGCTGCGCCCAAGCGCTCACGGGTTATGGTGTACTGGCGTTGCTCGATTTCATCGTCGGCATTGGATTCAATATTGTCTGATCCAAAGTCGCGTTCAAAGTAACTCAGTGCAGCGGCTACACCAAAAGTGTCATCCCACAGGTTAGTGTAGGTTGCCGAGGCTTTGGGGCTCAGTTCGTCGCGCAACTGGTTTTGGCTCACTTGTGCGCTTAGGGTGGCCGTTTGACCTTTGCGGTCGAACGCACTGACACTTTTTACTTCAATGGCACCACCGATGGCATCGGCGTCCATATCCGCAGTAACCGATTTAGACACTTCCAGGGTTTGAATCAGCTCTGATGGGATAACGTCCAGTGCAACAGACCGCACACCGGCTTCGGGAGAAGGAATGTTCAAGCCGTTAATCGTTACGTTATTCAGGTTAGGATCGATACCGCGTATGCCTACAAACCGGCCTTCGCCCTGATCCCGCTCAATGGATAAGCCCGGCAGGCGCTGCAACGATTCCGCCGCGTTTTGGTCAGGGAACTGACCAATTGCATCCGCCGATACAATCGACTTGATGTTGTCGGCCATACGTTGTTGGTTAATTGCACTGGCTTGTCCACTGCGTTGCCCGCGTACCATCACTTCTTCGAGTGCGTCGTCTTTGGCTTCCAGTGTGATCACCGGGGTCATGTTTTCCCCTGCAACAAGTGACACAGCCTGAGTAACGGGCTTGGTGCCTAAGTAAGTCACTACCAGTGTGTAATTACCTTCCGGCAGGTTGGAGAACCGAAAGGTACCGTCCCGGCGGGAATACGTTACTTTTTCAAGCTCTTTTATTTCGATTTTTGCGCCAGCAAAAACACGGTCCTGCTGAACGTTGGTGAGCTGACCGATAAGGCCAGCGTTATCCGCGGCAACCGAAGCTGTGGCAGCAAAGAGTGTTCCCACTGCAACTGCGATCTGTGAAATTCTCATAGTCATGTGCGTTCTCATTGATGAAGTGTTAAACACCAACCTCATGCATGGGTTGGTATGTATGAATGTGTGCTGCGGCTAAGGTAGAAATCAAAAATGACAGTTCTGTGAAACACGCTGAGATGTTTTGGCGATAACAGCTAAAAATCCTATCAATTTGGCTGAATTCCAAAAACAATGAGCCAAAATGACCCCCTTCTAAATTATTGATTATTAAAAGCTACTCGAATTTTTAACCGTTGTTGAGCCCCTCGATATCACAGTAATGTCATATTTGTGAGCCAGAATGACCCCTGTGATTTGTGCAATAGCATTTACGCTGTGGTACGTGTTTTATCGTTACTGCAGAAAGTAGGAACTACCGAATGAACTTCAGTTTATTGTTTCGACACCAGGGGCTGCTTGCCTTTGAACTGGTGATATTAACCCTGGCTGTTGCCCTGTGTTCACTGCATGGCGAACTTAAGCCTATCAGCAACGTTGAATGGCTGGATGTGGTGGGCGAGGGAAGTGTGTGCTTGCTAACCTTATGTTGGATCCTGGCTGTGATGATGAGCAGACCCCCGGGGCAAGTTACGTCATTATTGGCAATCGGGCTGTCTTTGTTCAGCTTTTCCGCACTGTTAGACGTGATCGATGAGTTTATGCATTACAGTAATGCGGCAACCTGGTTAAGCCTGGTGGAATCTATTCCGGCAGCCGTGGGCATGATCGTGATGAGTTATGCGTTGTATCTCTGGCATCAGGAGCAACTGGCGCTAAACAAGCAGTTACAGCGCAGAGAACTTTGGTATCGCAGCCACGAGCAAATTGATGTAATCACGCAATTGTACCGTGCGGATTACTGGCGTGACAGGGCAACCGCTTTACAGGAGCAGGGCATTGACGCTTCTGTAGTCGTATTAGACATCAATGATTTTTCTGAGTTTAACCTGCGTTATGGTCATCAGGAAGGTGATCGCTTTTTGCGTGAAATTTCCCAGCTTATCGTGATGAATTTACGTGCTGTGGATCTGGCCTGTCGTTACGCTGGCGACCGATTTGTGATCCTGTTACCGGATACCGGATTAACTGAAGCCCGCGAATTGGCTAGCCAACTAGAGCGAAGCATTCGCAACGTCGCGTTCAAAAGTGGCGGGCAAACAACCGCAATTTTCCATTCGGTTCGTAGTGCCTGCGCGCGGTTAAAGCACCAGGGTACCCTGTCTGAGTTGATGTCAGGATTAAACCGGCAATTAGACGAAACGTCTCAGCAGGTGGCGTAAGCAAGTGCGCAAAATGGTTTGCTTGTCAGAAGTGAAAATATGATGCATCGCTTGTGCTCAGGTTCAGGGTTTGCACCGCTGCTTACGCTTAGCGACAAGGTGTTGCCAGGGCGTCAGATTGCGGCTAGCTTAGTCTCTGTCGCCGTCGCCCGTGGGGCACCGGAGCATAAGTTATTGCGCGGTACAGGTATCTTCGCCGACGATCTGGTGAGTAACAACGCTTTGAGTTGCGGGCAAATTCAAAAACTTGCCGCTAACGCACAGCAATACGCAAAAGGCTTTGATGTTTCGTTTCGTTTTGGGCAGCAGCTGGTAACAGGGCATATGCATGATGCGCTGCCGTATTTCCTGCATGCCCGACATTTTGGACAATGCATCAGAGCCTTGCCAGTCTTGCAAACCCTTGTTAGTCCGTTTGTGTCGGCGCAACGCTATCAGGATGATGTGAACGAGTATTATCTGCTCCAGGATGCCATGGGCAGCGATAAGCAATTTGTTTTTATGGTTGAAGCTTATTGTGCAGCGCTGGTGGCGCTGGCTAAACTGTGTACCGGGAAGCGCCTGCCGTTCCATTTTGACTTTCCATTCGGACGACCCCGTCATATTCAGGAGTACGAAGCGCATCTTGGTTTCAGACTTAAATTTAACCAGCCGATGTTTTCGATCAGAATAGAAAAATCCGCGTTGCGTGTACCCTGTTTACAGGCCAGTTCGATGCTCAATGCTTATGCTCGTCATCGCCTTTTGCGGCAACGCATTTACCGAATGGGGTTACTCGATAACGTCAGGTCATTGCTTAACGCAAATGCTGCACTTACGCTACCCGAGGCTGCGAGCCAATTGGCATTGAGTCCATCTTCGCTGAAGCGAAAATTGGCCGAACATCACACCAGTTTTACTGAACTGCACGACAGTATTCGCCGGCAACAGGCTATCTTCTATTTACAAGTACAAAAGCTGAATAACGAGCAAAGTGCACTGAAAATGGCCTTTACCGACATTACGAACTTCAGGCGTGCGGTAAAACGCTGGACAGGCTTGACACCCAGTGAATTGCGGCAAGTCTGACATGGAGCTTTTGTGCTAAATGACATGAATGTGCAATAAAAAAGGCCGCGTGATGCGGCCTTTGACTTCCTGTCGTCTTGTACTGTCCAAGGGACTCGTTCGAATGCCGTTAGGCTTTCATTAATTTGTACATTTCATCCAGTGCTTTTGGCATTGCTGCGGCGTATTTCTTAACATCTTCGATACGGCCGGTACTGACGCGTGACCATTGTTGATAAGTACGGTACTGACCGCGAATCAATACGTCCTGCTGCTCCATGGCTTTGCGGAACGCATTGGCATCACCGTCGTCACCCAGGTTTACAAATACGAAGTTGGTGGTAGAAGGCAGCGCAGTCAGGCCATTGGCTTTTACGGCCGACATAATGATCTCACGGCCTTCTTTTACCTTGTCGCGGGAGAAGGTTTTAAAGGCTTCATCATTGTAGCTGGCAATGGCTGCGGCTAAGCCAGCCTGGTTGATTGAGTATCCACCCAGACCATACTTGTTGATAAACTCCATGTTTTCTTCGCTGCCCAGCATGTAGCCAACACGCATACCAGCCAACCCGTAGATTTTAGAGAAGGTGCGGGCAACAATGATGTTGTGACCTTCGTTGATCAACGGGATCATGGAGTGTTTAGGACCATCTTCGATTAGTTCGTTGTAGGCCTCATCAACCAGTACCAGCGTTTTCTTGGATGCCTTGATACAGAAATCGCGAAGCTTCACCGGATCCAGAATTTTGCCGGTTGGGTTATTTGGGTTACACACGTGTACCATGGCGATCTCAGGCGTGATCGCGTTATAAAGTGCATCAAGATCAATATCCAGCGCTGCGGTATTAGGCACGCGAACGATCTCCGGCCCACCCTGACGGATTGGCGCCATTGACGTGGTATCCCAGAATAAATCCGGACCCAGGATCTTGCCTTTGCTGGTGGCTGCGAAAGCGGCGAAAGCCAGAATTAAGCTGGATCCCGCGGTAATTGACACGTTTTCTGGTTTCAAACCATTTGATTCTGCCAGCATGTCACGCAGGTACATCGCAGCGCGATACGCATAATAAGCGCCGCCGTCTTTACTGGCCTCAGCAATGGCTTTCAATGCCAGATCGCTTGGGCCGTAAGGGTTTTCGTTGGCGTTAAGTTTAGCAACGCCAGGCGTTGGTCCATACATAATGTTAGGCGCCTGCATGGTTTTCGCCGATGCCAGACCGGCGGGGGTAATAATACCTGCCGCGCCTGCCGCTGAGGCAGCTAATGAACCGCCCAGAAATAGTCTTCTTGATGGGTTATATGTCATGTGTTGTTCCTCTAAATTGAGTGTGGCCGGTTATAATGCTTTACTAAACATGGCAATGGACACTATTACCAGATAAACGCCAAACAAGCGCTTTAGCATTTTTTCGCTGAAACTATGCGCCATCGAAGCTCCAATCGGCGCAGTCATAATTGATCCCACGCTAATGGCCACCAGTGCAGGTAAATTAATGTACCCAACAGTGCCCAATGGCATGGTTTCGGGACTGGCGTTCTTCATGAATAAAAATCCAATTGCGCCAGGCAGGCCGATGAGCACACCAACACCTGCTGCGGTAGCAACAGCCTGTTGAATTGTGCGTCGGCACATGACCATAGTAATCACCGTAGGGGTGCCCCCACCGATCCCCAGCAAGGCTGAAAATCCACCAATTACAAAGGCCAGAATGGCTTTCCCAGGACCGGTAGGCATAGAGAAAGACATACCCGGACGAACCACATAATCCGGGAATAAAAAGTAAATCGAATACAGCAATACACCTGCTGCAAATACGATAGTTAATCCACCACTGCTGGTGTGGTTGGCAATGACCACACCGCTCAGCACGCCAAGTACAATCCAAATAAACCAGGACTTGAGCATCTCAAAATCCACTGCACCACGTTTCTTGTGTGCAAGGACTGAACGAGCACTGGAAATCACAATGGAGGCCAGGGAGGTCCCGATTGCAACTTTCACTAACTCATCAGAGGCTGGGGTGAAAAAAGGAAAAACTGCGAGAAGGGCAGGTACGACGACAAAACCTCCGCCATTGCCAAAAAGGCCGGATGTAATGCCTGCGACTGCGCCCGCAACGCACAAAGTGAGGACGAACCAGACGAGTTCAATCTCCATAACAACAGTGCTCCACTTGTTAAATAAAAATTCGATTTTTTGTAATATTTATAAAGTAGAAAGTATAATTTTTTGGGCGGTTTGTCGCGTGGATCGCGATGAGTTACCCGATACAGACGACCAGCCTTTCGGCTGGTCGTAATCGGGTTAGATCATCATTATGAAGCGCATCTTAGAACGTTGCGTTCAGCTTCATGTAGTAGTATCCACCTTGCCAGTCAACGATAGAGTCTGAGCGGTAGATTCGACCACAGCAGGTTTCACCCATCGCATCAGTACCTGGATCAGGGTAGTTGTCGAACAGGTTACGTGCACCCAAAGACACAGACAGTGTTTCGTTAATGAAGTAAGTACCTTCTAAGTCAAACATGTACTCTGGATCCCATTCCTGGATTACTGCAAGAGAGCTGCTTGCTGCGTTTTCATAACCACCGTAGTAGCTCACGCGACCAGTAACAGAGAAGTCATCCATTGTGTGTTTAACCGAGAAAACGCCACGTGTTTCTGGTGTACCGTTTTCGAAGTCGAAACGGTCTTCTGCGTTAAACAGATCACCCGGGTCGCCGTCGAACTCGTTAGTGCCGTAGTTGAATGACGCCGTGATCATGGTGTCACCGTACTCAGATTCCATGCTGTAGGTAGCAACGATGTCCACACCTTCGGTTACGGTATCGAATGCGTTCTGGAAGAAGAACACACCACCGATAGTGTTTGCACCTACTACACCAGCCTCTTCAAGTGCCAGGTAGTTGTCGTATGCGCTTCCTGAGGTTGGATCAGTTGATACATCCAGAGTTGAAATCGCGTTAACACGGTCTTCCAGCAGAATGTGGTAGTAGTCAATGGTCAGGGTCAGGCTGTCATACTCAGCTGTCATACCAAACGTAAAGTTGGTAGAGGTTTCAGGCTTGAGGATGTCTGCACCAAGCGCCTGTGCAACAACGCTGTTGGCCGGGAACAAACCAGTAGCAACCGGGAATCCGTTTGGTAAGCGGGTAGATACGTTTGTGGTACCTTGCTGACCCGGAGTTGGAGCGCGGAAACCTGTGCCGTAAGAAGAGCGCAATGCGATTTCTTCGGTTAACTGGTAAATACCTGCAATTTTGTAAACCACTTCTGAACCAAAGTCAGAGTAATCTTCGTAACGGATCGCCGCCTGTGCAAACAAAGATTCAGTTAAATCACCAGAAATATCAGCATAAACCGCATAAGAGTCACGCTCGTAAGTACCGATGAATTCGTCTGAATAGCCAGGGAAACCGTTAGAGCCTACACCAACCGCGGTATATACCGGGTCACTTGAGTCGCTACAATCCAGACCATTAGCAATAGCGGTTGCAACCTGGGCGTCGGTAGCTAAACCAAAACCGTTGTCTACGCGTGAACACAGACCGTATGGATCAGGGATTGAGTGTGGGCCTACTGCATAAGAAGCTTCGTCACCCTGAGAAATCTCGTAAGACTCTTCCATGTAGCTGGCACCAAATGCCAGCACATATTCTGCCAGGTCATAGGTGAAATCAGCCTGGAATTGCAATTCGTCGTTGCTCAGATCTCCGGGGTGGAATTTAGTTGGCGACGCACTACCCATTGACGGGTTGATGGTGTTAGCCAGCGTGTAGGAAATTTCGTTGTAGCCGTAACGACCACTTACGTCATAACCCAATGAACCTGCTGTTCCCTTGATACCGGCGGCAAAAGAGTAGTCTGTAATGTCACCGAAGAAGCGAGGGGTAAAGCCGCCTGGGAATTTTTCCAGTGGCGAGTAAATCGTACCGTCAATTTCACGCAGATCTTCAATCGTGCCATTGCCTGGATAACGATAGAAGAATGAACCGTCGCCTTCGCTTTCTGAATAGTTAGCAAAGCTATAAAGCTCCATTTCACCAGACAGCGCATAACCTGCGTTCAGGAATACCTTAGCACCGCTGTAGTTCGGCTGACCCCACGGTTGTACTTCACCGTCGGTACCGTGCACGCTGCGGCCTTGTTCTTCCGCTGCCGCGATGTATTCCGGAGACTGGTCATCTACACAGAACCAGCTTTCACAGTACTGTTCGTTGCGGTAAGTGGCTTCTGAATCGGTGATTTCTGCCGAAATACTCAGGAAGCCGTCATCACCCAGCGAGAAACCTTTGTTACCGCTGATGGTGTATTGCTGGCCGTCGCCTTCATAGTACTGGCCGGCATCCAGCGACAGTGAACCGCCTTCGGCGTTGTTCTTGAGCTGGAAGTTGATTACCCCGGCAATCGCATCTGAACCGTATTGAGCGGCAGCGCCGTCACGCAGTACTTCAACACTGCCAAGCGCGGCAGCAGGAATCGTTGCTAGGTCAGGACCCTGTGTACCAGAGCCACCGATTTGAACCAATGCCGCACGGTGGCGACGTTTGCCGTTTACCAGTACCAGTGTTTTGTCGGTTGGCAGGCCACGCAGTGACGCCGGACGAATAAAGGTACCACCATCAGAAATCGGCTGACGGCTGAGTGTGTAAGAGGGAACCAGCGTCATCATGATGTCGTTCATATCTGATGAAGCTACACCGTTAATGTCGTCGGCAGTCAAAACGTCTACCGGAACAGGTGAGCTGGTTACCGAGCGGGGAGCACCACGAGCACCCACAACCGCGATTTTTTCAACGTTCTCTTCAGCTGCTTCTTCTGCTAATGCAGAGGTTGCCACTGTCATCGAAAGTGAGTAGCCGGCAAGACCTGCCAGTACTGCTGCATGTAATTTATTGAGTTTCATCATGTGTTCCCTAAATTGCCATATTGCTATGATCTTTTAAGGTGCAAGCGCGCAAGGCGTGAAATCACGCTAATGGCTAAAATTGCCCCAAAATGGTACGCGTAAGCACCAAACTTAAACATTTCTTGAGCTTAGTGAGGACGACAACACGCGCCATCGTCTGTAATGAGACTAAGAAAAGAGCACGGTAGATCGGAAGAAAAAAGAATATTGAGGGTTATAAAGAAAATATTGAGCCCAATATTTTGATCAATGAAATCATGCGTTTAAGGGGGTGTTGGTACAATAAAATATTTTATAATAAATTCCATCACCACAATAATTTAACAATTTAGGCTCAAAACCTGACCAGGTGGTGGCATGTAACTTGCTGAATTCAAATAGGAAAAGTGAAGTATATTGAAATATAAAAGGTTTGTTACAAAACGCATATTTCGTATACCAAGTTGAGGCAGTACACTTGAAGAGTCTTTACCATTATGAATTCTAAACAGCTTCAGTATTTTCTTGTAACCGTGCAAACAGGAAGTATTGCAGCTGCGGCGAGGGAACTGGATATTGCCCAACCGGCAATCAGCCAGCAACTCGCCAATTTAGAGCGGGAAATGGGAAGTGCGTTGTTTGATCGCAGTTTTAAAGGGGTGAGTTTAACTGCGGCAGGTAAGTTGTTTGAAAAGCATGCCCGCAAACTCATCGACGATATCAACAGTGCCAAAATGGAATTGCAGCAGCTTGCGGCAGTTCAGCAAGGCAAAGTGCGCGTGGGCATGTTGCCATCGATTGGTAATGTGCTGTCAATGTCGCTGATTGCGCAGGTAACAAGATGGTATCCGCAGTTAAAATTGGAAATTAGCACAGGCCCATCCTATGCGGTCAAAGAATGGCTGCAAAGCAACCAGATCGACATTGCGTTAACCTACGAGCAGGAAGTGGAGCCCCGGTTTATGTCGGTGTATCCGCTAATAGAAGAATTTATGTATCTGGTGGTTGGGGTAAATGAAGCCTCCGATAACTACACCTCACTGAAAGCCAGGGACACCATTCGTTTCTGGGAGTTGAGTCAGTTCGAATTGCTTACGCCGGGTACCAAAGATGCGCTGGGGAGATTGATCGATAAGTACGAGCGGGAAACAGGTGTCGCATTAAAGCACGACAAAGCCTATTCAGGGCAGTTAATGACAGGACTCAGGCAAGTAATTCAGGGTGAAGGGCTAATGATTTTACCGTCATCGGCCATGTACCACCTGGAAGACAGCAAAGTAGTGAAATCACTGAAAATTACTCAGCCAGAAATGAAACGTCTGGTGATTGCTGCCACAAACAGCAATTTTGCGATTACCGATGCCATTGTAAAAATGATTGCAATCATTCAGGAAGTGACAGCATCAGAACAACAGGCAGGGCACTGGCGAGGGACATTCGTAGGGCAGCTTAAACACGCTGATGTGCGCAGTTTATCAGCGCCAACAAACGCGCCTGGCAGTCTGGAAGCAACCTTAAGGGCTTACGATTAGGTCTCAGTTTGCTTCTGTTTACATTGAGGAAGCACTATGACAATTGGACCAAACCCTAATCATCTGGCCCCCATTGCGGCGGCCGAGCAAGTTACATTTCTGAAGAATATCATTCAGTCGCCCAATATCATTGTGGGAGATTATACCTACGCAGATGATCCGGAGCTTGCGCGTAATTTCGAAAAGAACGTGCTGTATCACTTCGATTTTATCGGCGACAAACTGATCATTGGCAAGTTTTGCGCTATCGCGCACAAGGTCACATTTATAATGAATGGTGCCAATCATCCACTGCATGGTGTAAGTACTTATCCGTTTTATATTTTTGGCAATGGTTGGGAGTCAGTTGCACCTCAACCGGGAGAGCTGCCCTATAAAGGTGACACACGTATCGGTAACGATGTTTGGATTGGCTACGATGCCACCATTATGCCTGGCGTAACCATTGGCAACGGGGCCATTGTGGCGTCTAAATCGGTGGTCACCAAAGATGTACCTGCTTATGCGGTTGTCGCAGGCAACCCGGCCCAGGTCTTAAAAATGCGTTATGACGATACTACTATCGCTCTGCTGGAAAAGCTGAGCTGGTGGGATTGGCCGGTTGAGAAAATAACATCGGCCTTACCCGCCATCACCAGCGGCGACATTCCGGCGCTGTCGGCTATGGCTGAATGAACCGCAGCGTTTTTACACGCTGCGCTTGAGTCTGGGTAAAATGTACCGTTGTTGATACCACAGCAGCGGGGCAAAAATCGTAAATAAGCCCAGGGCATAGAGCATTTTAGTGCCTAAACCAACAGCAATGGTGGCACAAAAGATACAGCTTAATGCAACCAGTGGCTGGTGACGTGCCGACAGTAGCCTTAAGGCCGCTAGCATACTCGCCAGGTAGATCAGCACAAAGACGCCGTTTACCCAGCCAATCAGATCTTCCAGATCATGCGCACTGTAGTGGGTGATCACCAGCGTTGCTGACATTACAACCAATATGCATTGCAATGCGCGTTGCGGAACGCGGTAATTGTTCAATTGCTGAAAGTAACGTGGCAACACATTGTCGTTGCTCAGACTCCAAATCAGGCGGGATAAACTGGCGGTATACACATTAACTGTTGCCAGGCCACCTGCCACACCCAATGCGCCGATGATATAGGCGCCACCATTGCTAAACAACTGGTCGAAAACGCTAACCATACTCAGTGTGTCGGTATGTGGCGTATCAATGAGTAAATAGGTACAACCCAGATAAATCACACCAACTAACAGGGTGCCAGTCATAATAGCGGGTACCAGATCCCGCTTGGGCTCGGCAAAATCCTCAGCCAGATGAGAAATAGCTTCAATACCCAGGAAGCTCCAGAAGGCAATGCCCATCGCCCCGAGCACCGGCGTCCAGTTTAATGGCGCTTGAAACTGCGCTGTCGTGCTGATGTCAGGTAAAAATGATTTGCCTGCTACCATCGCAATCACCACCAGGGTGATGATCAGAGTGAGCATAAGTTGCAACGTAGCGGAAAACTGAATGCCCCGGTAATTCAGTAAAAACAACAGCGCAATAATACTAAACTGCACTGGTAGAGCCCATTCTGGTGATAGTCCAAATAAAGTTTCGATAAACCAGTAAGTCATAATAATCGCAGCTGGCGCACCTATGGGAACGACGAATAAAAACAACAAACCAATGGTTCTGCCGGCTGATTTGCCAAACGCCTTTTCAACAAAATACGCAGGGCCCCCGGCATGGGGAAAATGCGACGATAACTTAGCAAACACCATGGCAACCGGCAAAATAGCAAGGGTGAGCAGTACCCAGCTTAACATTGCCCAGTCACTGGCGGTTTCAATGGTCATTTGTGGCAGGATAAATACGCTGGTACCCAGCAAAGTGGTGGTTAGCAGGCCTGCACCTTGCCATCGTCCGATTTTATTTGCGGTGTGTTGCATAAGGGTGTTCGATGTCCTGTTTCAGTGAAGTGTCAAAATGTGTACAGTGGCTTATAGTGTTTTATCGTTATGATTTTAAATTGGTTTTTTATATTTTGTTGTGAGGCAGACCAGCAAAAACCAAAGCTCAGGTTTTACAATGCATAAAACCATATTGCGTAATATACTGCTTTTTGTTTTTCATTGTGTGTTAATTGCCCTGCATTCAGCGGGTTGTTACCGTCATTATGACGGTACAAAGCACATTTACCGTTAAAGTGTTGGAATCCTATGGATAAATTCGATCGTGCAATTATCGCACAGCTAAGACAAAACGCACGCGCCAGCGTGTCAGCTATTGCTGATGAAGTGGGGTTGTCGCGCTCAGCGGTAACCGAGCGCATAAAAAAACTGGAGTCAACCAATGTAATTCGCGGTTATCAGGTGATGTTGTCGGAGTCGCAAAAAGAGGGAGTGGCTGCCTACCTGGAGATTCAGCATAAGCGGGCCAGATGTGCCGATGTTGTCCCCTATTTCCGGGCGATACCGGAAGTGGTGTCGTGCTACGGGGTTACCGGAGAATGCGACCTCATCGTATTAATTCGGGCCGATACTATGCGCCGTTTGCACGAGATCCGAGAGCACATAGATACCATAGATGACATCATTAAAATTAAAACTCATGTGGTGCTGAATCAATGGCTGGGTTAGTCGTTGTCGGTATAATTGACACAATTCACTAATGTCAAAAACGTGATTTTATTAAGCCATTAATAGATAACGCTATTTAAATTATGGTCCGGGATATGCACAATTTTTGTACACAATGGCATGTGCTTATTGATGTGAGACAAACAGAGAAGTAGAGGTATGTATGTCTTGTTTAACCCGGGAACTGCAAAAACAATTGGTGCGTTATGTTCAGCGCAATACCAGAATTGACTCTCGCTGTGATCCTGCCTCAGTGCGCAGTGATCTGATTAGTCAGGGCTTATGCCCGAGCTCGGTAACCGAAAGCCAAATGCGACAAATACTTGTAGCAGCAGGTGTAAAGCAAACCCTGCCTAATTAAAAAAGGCGGCGCATAATGCGCCGCCTTTTAGCATCACAAGCCCGATTTATTTCAGATCAAAGCGGTCGTTTTGCATGACTTTAGTCCAGGCTGCCACGAAGTCATTGATGAACTTCTCTTTGGCGTCGCCAGCGGCATACACTTCTGCAATGGCACGCAATTCGGTGTTAGAGCCGAAGATCAGATCTACTGGTGTTGCGGTCCACTTCACTTCGCCAGTGCTGCGATCGCGACCCTCGTAAACGCCTTCCTGGTCGGTTTTGCTCCACACTGTACCCATGTCTAACAGGTTGGTGAAGAAGTCGTTGCTCAATGTACCAGGTTTGCTGGTGAATACACCGTGCTGCACGCCCTGATAGTTGGCATCCAGCGAGCGCAAACCACCCAGAAGTACGGTCATTTCAGGTACCGACAGGTTCAGCAGATCGGCACGTTCAACCAGCGCTTCTGCAGGAGATAAGTAGTTCTTCTCCGGTGCATAGTAGTTGCGGAATGCATCAGCTACTGGTTCAAGTACAGCAAACGATTCTACATCTGTCATTTCCTGAGAGGCATCCATACGGCCTGGTACAAACGGTACTTTCACGTTGTGACCTGCGTCTTTGGCTGCTTTTTCAATTGCTGCCGCACCCGCCAGAACAATAATGTCTGCTGTAGAAATACGTTTTTTACCAGCCTTGCGGTTAAAGTCATTCTTCACTTTATCCAGTGCCAATAATACTTTATCCAGCTCAGCCGGGTTGTTTACTTCCCAACCGTTCTGAGGCGCAAGGCGAACACGTGCGCCGTTCGCACCACCGCGCATGTCTGTACCACGGAAGCTAGCGGCAGAGGCCCAGGCTACGCGAACCAGTTCCTGGACGCTTAAGCCGGTATCCAGAATTGCTTTTTTGAGCTTGGCTACGTCTTTATCGGTAACCAGTTTATGGTCTACCGCCGGGATCGGATCCTGCCATACCAATTCTTCTGCCGGTACTTCGCTGCCCAGGTAGCGTGCACGCGGGCCTAAGTCGCGGTGATTCAGTTTGAACCAGGCTTTGGCAAATGCCAGTTCGAATTGAGCCGGGTCTTCACGGAAGCGTTCAGCAATGGCGCGGAATGCCGGATCTTCTTTCATCGCGATGTCAGTGGTAAACATAATTGGCTTGTGTCGCTTAGTAGCGTCATGAGCGTCAGGTACCATGTTCGCCGCTGCGTCTGTATCAGGCTCCCACTGAATTGCGCCAGCCGGGCTGGTGGTTTTCACCCAGTTAAAGCTGAACAGGTTATCCAGGTAGTTAGTTGTCCACTGGGTAGGCGTTACTGTCCAGGCACCTTCTAAACCACTGGTTACTGTGTCTTCTGAGTGGCCTTTGCCGCATTTGTTCTTCCAGCCGAAGCCCTGGTCTTCAATGGCACCCGCTGCTGGCTCTGCACCAACACATTCTTCCGGTTTCTTGGCACCGTGTGCTTTACCAAAAGTGTGACCACCGGCAATCAGCGCCACAATTTCTTCGTCGTTCATTGCCATGCGGCCAAACGACATGCGAATGTCTTTTGCTGCCAGTAATGGATCAGGATTCCCGTGCGGGCCAACTGGGTTTACGTAGATCAGACCCATCTCAACTGCCGCCAGTGGGCCTTTCAGTTTACCAAACTTGTCGCGACGCTCGTCGGTCAGCATTTTGCCTTCCGGGCCCCAGTAAACGTAGTCTGGTTCCCAGTCATCTTCACGACCACCGGCATAACCGAAAGTTTTAAAACCCATGTCTTCCAGTGCTACGTTACCGGTAAGCGCCATCAGGTCAGCCCAGGAAATCTTGCGGCCATACTTGGATTTAACCGGCCACAACAGGCGACGGGCTTTATCCAGGTTGGCGTTGTCCGGCCAGCTGTTCAGCGGATCGAAACGTTGTTGACCACCGCCTGCACCACCGCGGCCATCATGTACACGGTAGGTACCTGCTGCGTGCCAGGCCATACGAATGAAAAACGGACCATAATGGCCGTAGTCTGCTGGCCACCAGTCTTGAGATTGGGTAAGCACGGCGCGGATGTCTTCTTTAACCGCTTTCAGGTCCAGTGAATTGAACTCAGCGGCGTAATCAAATTTTTCGCCGTATGGGTTAGATTCAATGCCGTGGGCGCGCAATTGGCTGAGGTCGAGTTGATCCGGCCACCAGAATTTGTTGGTTTTTGGCTCTGCTTCAGCGTGAGCTGAGGCAGTGAACACCACTGGTGATAAGGCAATGGCAATTGCCGCCGCCAGTGATAACGTTTTTTTCATTTTCATATATGCTCTCCTCGTTCGGGATAAAACCCGTGTTGTAAACAAGAGTAGTTGTAAACAAGAATAATTGTTAATGAGGAAAGGGAATTTAGATAATTAAAAAATCAGATTCAGTTGATTGGAAAAACCAAATCAGAGTGTAAGTTAATTTAATTCAATTAGTTGTGTGATTTTTTGGCTAATTTATTACGTGTTTTCTGAAACAGAAAAACCGGCAAAAAACCGGCTTTTTATCTTTCTTATTCAAATGTATTAGTACAATTTATTTTCATTTTATTTACATTGTGACTGGCTATTCATCAGGCATTCGAAATCCTGATAAACCCCATTGGACCAGCCAAATCCCAATTGCACTTCATACTCGCCGCCGCCGACTGCGCTGGCGGGATTCACTACATTGTACTTTTCCAGGATTACGCCATGTGAAGCAAAGTGCGCTGCCATAAGAGAATTCCAACGCTGCATGATAAGCTGAGCAAGATCGTTATAGCCATACTGCATCAGCCCCTTTACGGCGAACCACTGGAGCGGTGCCCAGCCATTGGGTGAATCCCATTGCTGGCTGGTGGTGTTCACTGTAGTAACGAGTCCACCCTCGCAGAGAAAGCGGGCATAAAGCATGTCGGCAACCTGTCTGGCTTGCTCCGCTGTGGCGATGCCGACAAACAATGGCATGACGCCAGCAAGCGACAGTACGCTGGTTTGTTGCCTGGAGGGAAAGTGATAGTCCATAAAATAACCACGTGAAGCCGACCAGCAATACTGGTGTATGGCTTCAGCCCGGATTTGAGCTGAGCGACTGTATTGAATCGCAACATCGCCCGTAGTGTTGTTCGCTAAGGTTCTTTCCAGCTGGTACAGCAAACAATTTAAGTCTACCGGAATGATGTCGCAGGTTCGGATTGTCGATAGCGACTGTGGATCGCTTAACCAGCGCGAACTGAAGTCCCAACCTGACTCGCATGCGGCGCGAATATGCTGGAAGAATAACCCTTTGTCTTGGTCAGAAAAATCTTCTGCTAAGTGGCTGTCTTCGCGATAGCTTTCTGGTCTGGGAGTTGTGCTGGTATCAAAATAGCGATTCAGTATAGTCCCATTGTCTATTTGTACCGTGCGAAGGGTCGCTTCACCGTTAGCACCTGTCTCTTGCTGCATCCAAAAGCGGTACTCGTGCTCGAGACCTGCACATAAATCGGCCTGTAGCTGGTTATCGGCATTGTCGGCAAACCGGCTCATTAACGCCAATACCGGGGGCTGACTGCGCGTTGCGTAATACAGCCTGTTGCCGTTGGGTATACAGCCAAGCTCAGATTGAATATACAGAAAGTTTTTGATCAGATGGTGTACAAGTTCTGTTTTACCGCTGTGCGCCAATCCCAGCGCTGAGAAAAACGTATCCCAATAGTAAATTTCACGGAATCTTCCACCCGGCACAATGTAAGGGTGGGGAAGCGAAATCAGGCTATAGTCATTGCCGGCATCAGCCGGTTTGGTTAGCACGTCCCACATACGCACAATGTAGTCGCTTATACATGAGGGTGTGTCGCCGCCTAGTTTCATATTGACTGACGTAGGAAGTGTAAAGTTAGCACTCACAAACTCAATCAATGAAAAGTCGGGCTGCGCTCGCAATGCCAGATAGTCCGAAAGAATAGTAGCAATCGGTTTAATCGGGGTAGCATCAGCAAATGTCTTGCTGTCTGGGAATATCCCAGCGCATTGTACGTCAATAAACAACGGGCTATCGAAAAACGCCATGACTTCTTGCCAATGACGGTTTGGGGTAGCGGGGCTTGACATGAAAAACCTCTAAACCTGAGAGAAACGTTGCGTTGCGCGATGGAATTGAAACAGCGCCAACAATAAGCCGGATAACGGCACCAGTGCGAGATAGAAGGCAACCTGCCCACTGAATGCGGCAAATACACTACCCGTGATAATTGAGCCAGTGGTGCCACCCAATGCGGAAAATACCACTATTAGCCCAGTCATAGGCGCATGCTGGTGCTTGGGCAGAGAGCTAAGCATGACAGAATTTAACACCGGATAGATAGGTGCCATCAGCAGGCCAATTAACGGGAAAAGGTAACCTGCCAACGGAATGTCTAACAGGCCTTGCACACTGTTTTCTTGTACTGGTTGGGCTAACGGCAGGCTTACGCAAATCAGTATTGCCATGGCGATGAGACAGCCGTTTAAAAAAGGATACCAGTGGAGTTTGCGAAGCACGGCGCCCGCAGATAAGCGTCCTACTGCCAGTGCAATGGCAAATACACTGGTAAGCTGAATACTGATATTCACGGGTAAACCAATCACTTCGCGGTTAAATGTGGGTAACCAGGAACCGATCCCCTGTTCTATGAGAACGTATAAAAATACCGAAATCACAAAGATGAGTACCAGCGGCTGATACGTTAGTTTCAGAGTAGTAATAAAGTCTTGCCACGCTCCCGCTTTTAGCGGTGGAAGGGCGGGCTTTTCAATCGGCGCCAGCCATACTATTAGTGCAACCAATCCACCTAGTGCGGCTAAGGGGTAGTACACGTTCAACCAACCCAGATCGCTGGGATTTTGAGGATCGATAAAGGCGGCAAACACCCAATAGCCACTCAATACACCCAGCATAAAAATGCCTTCTACCACATTCATGATCGATGAGTGGGCACGGGTGTCAGGGGCAAGCTGGCCAATAATCGCGTACACCGACACTTTAACCAGCGCAAAGCTGGTACCCACGCAAGCAAAGAGCAGTTTTATCATCCAGAAATCAGGTAAGGATGGCGTAGCGGCGCACGCGAGTGTAACTAAAAATAACCCGGTGAGTAATGCCGCCTTGTAGCCCACTCTGGGAATAAACGAGGCGACAAGAAAAGAGACAAAGGCAATGGATAAATCCTTAAAGCCCTCCAATGTACTGGCATCGGGCTTGGAGATATCGAAACTGTTGATAGATTGCAGGATCACAGTGCCTACGCTGTTCAGCAGAATGGCAAACAAAAAGTAACTCGCAGCAATGGCGGCAAACACAAGAAATCGCGGCATCTGTAAATACTCTGTTAATACATTTTGGCGAAGTCTAGCCTTAGCAATACAAAAATGCAAACGTTTGCATTTCGTGTTACTACGATTCACCATTGTTTACTGGTATATAACTAGCTGGACAATCTCTTAACCAAATAGGTTTCAACCACTTGAGATGATACGGGTTGTTGATTCACCTGACACAGCAGTTGTTCCACCATCAGGTGTGCTGCCATCGTCACATTCTGATGTACGGTTGTGAGCGCCGGATGCATAAGTTCAGCAAGCATAATGTCATCATAGCCGACAATTTTCACATCGCCAGGAATACCGACATAGCGTTCCTTCAATGCTTTTATGGCACCAAATGCCACCATGTCGCTTACGCAAATTAAGCCGTCGAAGTACAGACCATGCTGTTTAATTGCGTCATTAATACACGCATGAGCGGCAGTAGAGGTAATATCAATGGGTTTGGTAAATGACGGATCGACGGTTAACCCTGCATCGCGATGCGCGTTTACATAGCCTTTATGGCGTTGTTCCATCTCTGCGTGACCGGGATCGCCCAGAAAAAGAATGTGTTTACTACCGCGCTCAATCAGGTGTTTGGTGGCCATGTAGCCACCAGCGTAGTTGTCGCCCCCAATGATAGGATAGTTGGCCGGCGTATGGGGCTCTCCCCACACTACAATAGGGACCTGCGCCTCTGCAGCCTTGTCTATTTTAACGGTACTTTTTCCCTGGCCAACCACAATGATGCCGTCAGCCCGCTGGCTGGACACAAAATAGCTGGCCCAATCATCGCTGGCCATAAACGAGTTCGACAACAGCATTTCATAACCGGCGGCGTTCAGTGCTTTATTCAATTCACCCACAATTTTTAGCAGGAAGGGGTCCGATACGCTTTGTTCTGTGTGATCGATCAGGTTCAGGATCACTGCAATTACATGGGTTTTTTGGGTACGCAAACGACTGGCAGCGGCGTTTACGCTAAAGTTGTGTTCACTGGCGAGCGCCTGAATGCGAGCTCTGGTTTCTTCCTTAATTAACGGATTGTCTTTTAACGCACGGGATGCGGTTGAGGTGGAAACGCCCGCCAGCTCGGCCAACTTGGCCAGGGTTAATTTGCTATCTGTTTTCAATGGTATGGATGCTCAAAATACCTTTTTATTCACTATAACGTGAATTGAGCAAATTGACACCCTGAAGTCCCCAAACCATGCACTCCGCGTAGTGTTGGCGCTTTTATGCTGAGCGTCTAGCAGGAGTACACCATGGTTTACGATTCCGGAAATGCTTAATTGCAATCGTTTGCATTTTATTATTGCAATCGTTTGCATTGTGATCTATTTTGACGTCTATACCGCACTTTGTGACAAAAAATTAACCAAATAACTGGTCGCGGTTAACAACTAATTTTGACTATCGTTCAGGAGCACACCATGAAAACAGGTTTTTCAAAATGCGTGTTAGCCAGCGCGGTTGCCTTTGCTTTAGCAGGGCATTCAGCGGTTGCACAAGAAGCCAAAAACACCCCGTCAGCGGGTGATAACACAGAAATCATCGTTGTTAGTGGTACGCCGGGTGGCGCAGGGATCAGAAAAATTGATGCCAGCTTTGCGGTAACGAATATCGACGCCAGCGACATTGAAAAACTTGCGCCTAAATCTACCGCTGATTTGTTTAAGGCCATTCCGGGTATTTGGGTTGAAAGCTCTGGTGGTGAGTCGGGCGCAAACGTATTTGTACGCGGATTCCCTGGCGGTGGTGATGCACCATTCTTAACCTTATCTTTGCAGGGATCGCCAGTGTATCCGGCTCCAACGCTGTCGTTCCTGGAAAACACGCAGCTATTTCGTATCGACGAAACTATTGAAATGGTGGAAGGGTTACGCGGTGGTCCAAACCCGGTGGTGAGCAATGGTCAGCCTGGGTTAACGACCAACTTCCGTTTAAAACGCGGCGGCGAGAGCACTGAGGCGCTGGCTAAGTACACGGTGTCAGATTACGGGCTGAACAGGGTAGACCTGGTGCTAAGCGGCGCGTTGGATGATGATCTTTATTACATGATCGGTGGTTACGTAAAGAGTTCACCGGGGATCCGTGATGCGGGTTTTCGCTCTGAGCAGGGTAATCAGTTCACCATTAACCTCACCAAGGTTTTCGAAAATGGCGAGTTGAATCTGTACACACGTCAAACTGACGATCACGGCACCTGGTACCTGCCGACACCACTGAATGTGGACGGCATTGATGCGGGCTATACACAAATTGGCCCGATGAACCGCCAGGCTACCATTACTTATGGGCCAGACAACACCGAAGAGTCTTTCGATTTCGCTAACGGCCGGGGTTGGGACGGCCACGTGAGCGGCGGAAGTCTGAAGCTGAATTTAGCAGATGGCTGGCGTGTAGTTGACCGCTTCTCCATTACTGATGGCAACGCCAATACCTTTGGTTTAGTGCCGAATGGTGCTGCCACAACGGTTGCTGACGTTACTGATGCAGTGGTAACTGGTGCCGTAACCGGCGCAACTTACGGCGGTAATACGCCGATTCAGCAAATTGGCCGCTGGGTAGTACTAAAAGACATTTTTGCTTTTACCAATGATGTTGCCGTTTCCAAGAGCTGGGACAACTTCGACACCGCCTTTGGTTTATATACCGCTACTACAGAAGCCAAAGACTGGTGGAGCCTGGGTAACCATGCCTATCACGTATTGCAACCCGGCGGTGAAATGCTAGCGGGGATCGACTGTAATACAGCACCGGAAGGCTGCGGCTGGAACTACGACATCAACTCTGCGGGTGACGCACAAACTACTGCCTTTTACGGCACGCTGTCTTACTACGGTATTGACAACCTGATCATCGACGCCGGTATTCGTCGCGAGCAGCACGAAGTTAACTACTCTGTTGACGAAGGTTTGGACGGTGTGGTTACCAAGGCCGTTCAATACGACGAAAGCAAAACGTCCTGGACGTTTGGTGCGAACTACGCACTTGATGACTTCAGTGGTGTGTTTGTACGCGTAAACCGCGGTTACAAAATGCCTTACTTTGACGACTTCCGTGATAACTGGGGTGCTTACACCGGCGGCGACGAGCTGATCAAAGAAGTTACTCAGGGCGAAGTGGGTTACAAGTATATGAATGATGAATTGCAATTCTTTGCAACGTTGTTTGCAAACCGGGTGAAAGGCGACACCTTTGTTCGTCAGCCCGGCGCGCCAGCGGAAATACTGACCAACGAGGCAATGGGTATTGAACTGGATGGTAATTATGAGCATGACTCAGGCTTTAGTCTGAATCTGAATGCCACTGTGCAGGACACTGAAATTACCGCCAGTGCGTCGAATCAGGGCAATGAAGCGCAGCGTCAGCCTGGCTGGCAGGTACGTATGACGCCATCTTATGAGTTTGAGGTGAGCGAGATGTACGCCAACGTGTATGCCACACTAACGGCCGTAGACGACCGCTTTGGCAACAACGAAAACACCGTTGTTCTGCCTGGTTATGAAAAAGTGGACTTTGGTGTCATGTTGGAACCAACAGATAAACTAAAACTACAACTATCGGTAGATAACGTAACGGACGAGCAAGGCATTACGGAAGGTGACCCACGTAACGCTGATGCACCCAACGGCCGTTATATTCTGCCTCGCAGTGTGAAGTTCAGCATCTCATACGCGCTGTACTAAGCTGATATCTGTTTCCAAAGACACATTTGTAGCCCGGGCTCGCCCGGGCTTTTTTACATTTCCACGCCGTATCATTCGTACGATAAACGTTAACTTCATGATATGCTTACCGGATTCACGCCTCTGAAGAACTTATAACACGCAATGATAGGTACCCTTCAACGCCATTTAATAAACCTGGATATGCTGCTGGCTGATCTGGAAATACTGCACGCCAGTGAATACGGACAGGCGGGGCACATTAAATTATTACGCGATATTCAAACTGTGCTCAAAGCCATTGATGACGTTGCCAAAGGCGAAACCGTTACGTCGTTTCAAAAAGCAGTCTCAACAACCGGATTGGCCAAAGCCATGGAAGACAAACGCATGCCGGGGATCTATAACCGCCTGATTGGATACGTGCTGGAATACTGGCAAACCAGTGAAAAGATCGAGGCCATTCTGGCGGACCAGTTTGACGAAAATGCCGATAAACGCCTTGACCTGCTGCAGGTAAAAAATATAAAGGCCAAGTCACAATTCAAAACGGTGGCACGTGCGATGGGCAAACACGACTACGAGTTGTTTGTACAAAATCTCGGGCTGAATCATCCCGATTGGGCCTGGCAGGCTTAATTCCGATCTTCTGAGCAAACTGGTAAAAACCGTTACCCGGATTCATCTGAACCCGGGTATCAGCAGTTTGGACATTTAGAAGCGGTATTCAACCCCGATACTGGCTTGCTTCAGATCCGTTTCAAAATTGGTATCTTCCAGGTCGTCAGCGACCTGATCAGCGTCCAGCTCCGTGTCATACACCACATATTCGGCATTGATTAAAAACTGCGGCGTAACCGCGAAACTTAAACCGGCACCGACAAACACACTCTCGTCGTCTTCTGTGGTTGTCGCGCCGGCTAACCGATAATCGGTTTCAGACCACAGTTGACCCAGCTTAGCGTAAGCTGATAGTCCACCAACAATAGGGACGATTCCTTTCAGCGCCGCGGTGTAACCGTCCGTTGATGCACCTGCAACATTATTGCCGTAGTCACCAAAGTCGATGTACGAGCCTTCCAGTGCAATGTAGGAATTGAATTTGTAACCCAATACGCCCTGCCATACATCTTTGTCGTCATCAAACTTGTCTTCGCCCTCAACGCGCAGGTAGCCATAGTTACCACCTACATAAATGCCCGATTCATTCAGGTTTTCATCTGGCGATTGTGCGTAAGTATTAAAAGCCGTTACAGCGGTTAACGCGGTTAGTGTAGTGATCAGTTTTTTCATAACACGATTCCTCTTGTTAATGATTGGCTTCCGGAGAAAAAGGCAGCCGGAATAGCACGTTTGGTTACAAGAGGTATTTCAAGTCGTGTGCCATTCATTATCTGCCTGATTGGAGGGTAAAAACGGGAATTTTTTTCATGGTTGTTGTTTTTTTGCGCGCAATTTTGACAAAAAAGGCGACCTGTAGCCATTCTGCAACGTGTTGAATTTTCATATGATTTATAAAAATTACCGAAGCTGGGTAACAATGTCGCTGGTGGTATCATCCAAATGCTCGCTTTATCAGTAACAACCGTTAAAAAGGAAATAACATGCCAGAAGGTCCGGAAATACGCAGAAGCCGCGATAAGCTTGCGCAGGTGTTAATCGACGCAAAGGTAACCCACGTTGATGCAGGGCACTCTGCCATTCAATCACATCGCCAGGAATTTACCGGCAGCACAGTTATAAATGTAGAGAGTCTGGGCAAAGCCATGCTGGTTCATTTTGATATTGGTTTGTCGGTGTATTCTCATAATCAGCTTTATGGCCTGTGGTATGTCAGGAAGAACGGCGAATACCCGAACACTAATCGCCAGCTTCGATTTGGCCTGCACACTGCCAAAGGCGCAGCACTGTTGTACAGCGCTTCAGACATCAGTGTGTGGCCGACCGCCGAAATCCAATCGCATCCCTTTTTAGTTAAACTCGGACCCGACGTGCTGAATGATTGCCCTTCTGTGGAAGAGATTACCGAACGGTTGATGATGACGCGCTTTCAAGGACGAAAGCTGGCCAGTTTGTATCTTGATCAGGCATTTCTGGCGGGAATTGGCAATTACCTTCGCAGTGAAATCCTGTTTTTCGCCGGCGTGCATCCGGATTTGCGGCCTAAGGATTTGACGGCAGAACAGCTTAAGGCATTGGCTTGCGTATCAATTGAGGTTACTCAACGCGCCTATAAAACGGCGGGATACACCGTCCCAGATGCGTTCTTCCGGTATGCCAAAAATCACAAGCTGCCCTATGAGGCCAGCCGCTTTATGGCATTTAATCGTGATACCCAGCCGTGCCGGGTGTGTGAGACGCCGATTGTCAGAATGGAGCGTGGCAATCGGCGCATTTATGTTTGTAAGCAGTGCCAGCCGGGCGGGTGAACGACCGGCCTTCGAGAGCAACTAAAAATTGTAGCGGGCAAATAACGTATATGCACTGGAGTCAGAGTATTTTACATACTCCAAACCTACCGCCAGCTCATTAAAATTGTACAGGCTGCCCAACCGATACGCTTTTTGGTCAGAGCCCTTTTTCCATTTTTGCCATTCCAGCCCGCCGTAAACTTCTACATTATCGGTGAGCATGTGGCGTGCGTGCGAAGACACGCTGTAATGACTGGCTGAGTCTTCAAAATCACCTTGGGGAATAGAGAAATCAAATGCGATATCTCCATAGTTCAAACGCACATCAAATACGGTATTCTCGCCATACGGCATTTGGTAACCCACGCCTACCTGCCAGTTGGTTTCTTCCAGTGTATACGACGAAATGTTGTCGTCCACCATGCGAAAACGGCCCGTTGTAAATATTGAGTCAGTCAGTTCAACACTGCCTTGAAATTCAAAACCGACCAGGTCGAAGGGTTGCAAATCCGCATAATCTGCATTCACGTAACCAGCCTGCACAAAATTATAAGAGGGGGTTTCTGCCATAACGGACGCCGAGAGCAGGCTGCCGATAATCAATCCAATGTACTTTTTCATTTTTTATTCCTTGTAAATTCACAATCCGACCCGAGCGTACACTCGGTCGGGTCAAATAGAGGTGAAAAAACGAGATAAGTTCAACACATTGATTTAACTGGTTATTGTTTGAGCACTTAGCTGTTGTCGGTGGCGTTAGCGTGGCGAATAAAATCCTGAACATAAGGGATGGTATGATCGACCTCGCGGACCCCTAAATAGATATGCTTATGAATGCCACTTTCACCAATTGCCAGGCTGGTGATGGGAAGTCGGTTGGCATATTCTTCAACCAGCCATCCGGGTAGCGCGCACACACAGCGGCCGGCAGCCACCATTTGCAGCATGATTTCTGTAGTTTCAATGGTTTTGTGTTGTTTTACCGTACAGCCCGCGGGCGTTAAAAATTGACTGAAAATATCCAAACGCTGGGGTTCAACCGGGTAGGTGATAAGCACTTCATGTTGCAGTTGTTCCGGCTTCACGAACGCGTGCTGAGCAAGTGGATGGGAGCGGGCAACCACCAGACGGTGTTCATAACCAAAAACAGGAGTAAAGGTGACGCCCGGTTTAAACAGCGGATCAGGCGTTACCAGCATATCTATTTCGTACTCGAATAGCGCTGCCATGCCCCCAAACTGAAAAGCCTGTTTTACATCAATATCCACATCCGGCCATGTTTCGAGAAAGGGCGACACCACCTTTAACAGCCACTGGTAACAAGGGTGACATTCCATGCCAATGCGCAACATACCCCGTTCGCCCCTTGCAATTTGCGACACCAGCAATTCCGTGTGCTCAAATTGAGGCAATACGCGTTTTGCCAACCTGAGCACTTCAAACCCTGCCCGGGTAAGGCGCAACCGGCGACCGTCTTTTTCCCAAAGTGGCGTGTCCATCTGCTGTTCCAGCTTTTTAATGCTATGACTCAGTGCGGATTGGCTCAGGTGCAGGGAGTCGGCAGCCTGTGTGAGGGTGCCCTGTTTTTCGATGGCATGAAGGATGGCAAGGTGGATTCGTTCTAACATTATTTAATGAGTAATGTGCATGGAATTGCGTAAATCTACCAATATTTTTCATGTATGTATTCATTCTTTTTATTATGGTGCGTTTAGCGCTTCAACCTGCCCGGCTTATAGGGTAAGGTCTTTGATCATTATTTGATCAATTCTAATAAGAATAACAAACATCCAATAGTATGCTTTTTAACTCATTCGAATTCATTTTTGCATTTTTACCCCTGGTGATCCTGCTGGTATGGGCGTTTGGCCGTTTTGCGTCGTTTAAAGCGGTTGTGGCTTTGCTGGTAGCGGCATCATTGTTTTTTTACGGCTGGTGGAACCCGGTTTATCTATTGATCATCGTGTTGTCGATGGTGATTAATTATCAATTGGGCAAGCGACTCAGCAGGCGAAAAGAAAAGCCACTGTTGTATGTTGGGGTCTTGCTCAACCTGTTCGCACTTGGCTACTACAAATACACCGACTTTGTGTTGGAAAACGTGAATCTGTTACTCGATTCCCCAATACCTTTGCCACACATCGTTTTGCCGCTGGCTATTTCCTTTTTTACTTTCCAGCAAGTCGCTTATCTGGTGGATTCTTATCGAGGCGAAACAGTAGAGAAACACCCTCTCGATTATGCCTTGTTTGTAACGTTTTTCCCCCAGCTAATTGCCGGACCCATCGTTCATCATAAAGAAATGCTGCCTCAGTTTGCAGAAGGACATGCATCCATTACGGCGAAAAATATGGGTGTTGGTTTGTCTATTTTCGCCATGGGGTTGTTTAAAAAGGCCGTGATTGCCGACGGTATTGCGGGCTATGCAAACAGCGCATTTGTTACCGTAGATACTGGCGGTACGCTGGATTTTTTTGAAGCCTGGGCTGGTGCGCTTGCTTACACGTTCCAATTGTACTTTGATTTTTCGGGGTATTCGGATATGGCCATTGGTCTGGCGCGTATGTTCGGCATTGTTTTGCCACTAAACTTCTATTCGCCTTATAAAGCCGTGAACATTTCTGAGTTTTGGCGGCGCTGGCATATGACACTATCCCGGTTTCTGCGGGATTATTTGTATATCGCGTTAGGCGGAAACCGCAATGGCAACGTTAACCGTTATCGCAACTTATTTTTAACCATGGTACTTGGCGGTATTTGGCACGGTGCAGGCTGGAATTTCCTGATTTGGGGTGTGCTACACGGTAGCTATCTCATGGTTTTCCATGGCTGGCGCAATTTGTGCCCGGCCTTACATGCCTCAAAGCACATGTTCGCCATGGGAGTAGCCTGGCTGGTTACTTTCCTCTCTGCGGTAGTGAGTTGGGTGTTTTTCCGGGCGACCACCTTTGATGGCGCGGTAACCATGTTAAAAGGCATGGTTGGGCAATTCGGAGTAAGTATTCCTCAGGGTATTTTGTCAAGGCTGGGGTCCTCTGTAACGTCAGTACTTGATGCTGGTGGTATTACAGCCTCTTCAGCCAGCAGCAGTGCATTTGTGTCGGTGTGGATTTGGAATGTATGTCTGTTAGTTGCAGTACTGGTGCTGCCCAATACGCAGGACATGTTTAGCCGCTTTAATGGCTCACTCAGTAACCTGTCGTTCAGTAAACACGATGCATTTTGGCCGGGACATAAATGGGTAACACGATTCACCTGGCAAACAACAACAGGTTGGGCGTTGTGGATGGCAATTTTATTTGTGGCCGGTGTAATGACCCTGTCGCAAGTCAGTGAATTTTTATACTTTCAGTTTTAATTATGCATTATTTACGTAATCTGCTTTTGTTCATTGTTAGCTTGTTTTTACTGGCCGGGGCGCTAAATGCATTCGTAGATCCATATGGATTTTACTGGTCGCCAACATTCGAGGGCTTTAACGCCAGGAAAACTCAGGCCGATGAGCGGGTGAGGGAAGTGACCCCCTATCGGGCCTTGGAGTTGCAACCTGATACCCTGTTGATTGGCAGCTCGCGTGTTCAACTGGGCTTTGCTGCTGAATCTGACTCATTTGGAGAACGCTCTGTTTTCAATCTGGCCCTTCCGGGCTCAGGCCTCACAGAGAACCTCAAATATGCGTTATTGCATGTCAAGCAAAATCCCAATTTACGTACCCTGATCATCGGGGTGGATTACCGCTATTTTCTGAACAATTACGGTAACGATCCAGGGCCGTGGACAACACAGCAGCTAATGGACAAGTACAATAAGAATCCTGAAACCACAGTGGAGAAAATCCAGCGCATCTACCCGGCGTTGTTTTCGTTGGACACGCTACAGGACTCTTTTGCAACCGTGATTCAGCAGAGGGGGTTATACAACCATATTACGCGTCTTGGCAGTAATACGGGTGATTATTATCTGGCAACCATTAAAGCAGAAGGCAAGCAGCGCTTTTTTACACATCAGCAAAGTGGCGTACAACAGCGCTTCGAGCGCGAACAATACCGCTATCGTGGTGAGCATGGTTTATTTGGAATAGGGATGTACCAAACCTTTATCGATGAGTTGGTTGCTAAGCATCCAAACGTAACCCTGTATACGTTTATTAACCCCTATCACCAGTCTTACTGGCGGGTTATTAAGCAAACGGGTCATTGGCCGGATTATTTGCAGTGGAAGCGTGACCTTGCAGCGTTGGCTGATATGTATCCGCAATTCCCTTTTTATGATTTTAGTTTGCCTTCTGTAGAAACGTTGGAAGATCCGGATTATGCCAAAAATCGCGAGCCAATGGTTTGGTTCTGGGAGCCCGCGCATTATCGGCCTGCCATGGGCGATCGTATTATCGAAACGATGTTCGCGTCAGAACAGGAAAATGCCGACTGGCCGATACGCTTAACCGGTAACAATATCAACAGAGCCATAGCCCAAAGTGAAGCGGGACTGAGTGCTAAACTTACCGGTTTGGATTAACTACAAACACCTGTGGCGAATTTAGGTAGTTAGCACGCGGAGCCCAAACGGCTCCATCGCAGAATGTGTTTTTTCAGGATGCAGCAGCTTGCGCCGTTTTAACCCGGTTGATATCTGTGATTGGCGGTGCACCGAACAAGCGGCTGTATTCGCGGCTGAACTGCGACGGACTTTCATAACCTACTTTATAACCTGCTGCGGCGGCTTCGATGCCTTCGTGCAACATCAAACGGCGCGCTTCGTTAAGGCGAAGGTGCTTTTGGTATTGCAGCGGTGACATACTGGTTACCGCTTTGAACGTGCTGTACAGCGACGACTCGCTCATGTGCACAGCGTTAGCCAAAGATTTTACTTTTAGTGGCGAATCAAAATTGTCGCGAATGATTTCAATGGCCTTACTGATGCGGTTGGCATTGGTATCGTAGAGCATAAACTGGCGTAACTGATTACCGGCTGGCCCTTTGAGCACGCGATACATTAACTCGCGCTTTAACATGGGCAGCATAATCGGAATATCCGAAGGTGATTCATGCAGCGACAGAATGCGTTTAAACGTAGAGAGCATGTCGATATCGGCATTGATAACCTTAATACTGCATTCCTTGCCGCACGTAGGCGTGCCTACATCGGCCATGTCGATCAATAATTCCGATAACTCACGCAAATCCAGCGCAATACTTATTCCTACGTAAGGCTCGTTATCACATGCCTGCACGATTTCACCGATTACCGGCATCATGATGGGCACCATCAGGTAGTCCAGCGCGTTGTATTGAAATACATTTTCACCCACGTACAGCTTTTTACTGCCTTGCAGTAACAAGCACAGCATGGGTTCATAAATCGCTGGGCTGGTGCAGGTTTTTGAATTACTTCGCAGCGTACGCACACCCGGTACCCGGGTTTCCATGAGCCCATTTTCCTGACTCACGCGCGCGGTCAGTTCGATTAACTCTTTTTGATAAGTATGTACCTGAGGGTTCATGGTGTCTCCTGAACAGCAATTCGTTTCTGAAAGTAAGTATAGAGTGTAATATTTACTCAGCCAATTTGTAGAATCAGGCATTGTAGGATTAGGCAATGATTGTGTAGGTTTTGGCAACTGTTTCTACGGAGGTATCCTCTTAAGCTATTGTACTTATTAGTCTACATGGATTTTGTTGTCATATTTTCTTACAAATTGGCAAGTCTTGCCTGATACTGTGCGTGCATTGCCTGATTCTCCAATGGTTAGAGAAATGTGCAATGATTGCCGAGTTTCAGATATTATCGTTCCCCCTTTCTAAATTTACACTTCTCACTTCTGAATGAGCACTCTCGATTGCTCATATTTATTTTGAAATCGTCCCAAACAGGAGTGAGACATGTCAACACGACACACCGCCAGGCTATTTTTACTAAGCGCTATTGCCACCGTTGTACTCGCTGGTTGTGGTAGCGATGCACAACAACCCGCCCAGCAAATGACGGCGCCAACGGTAAGCGTGGCTGAAGTTGTTAATATGCAAGTTAGTGACTGGGATGAATTTAGTGGCAGACTCAGTGCCCCTGAGTCTGTGACATTAATGCCACGCGTATCTGGTTACGTTAACCACATTCACTTTAAAGAAGGCGCGTTAGTTAAACAGGGTGAGGTTCTACTTGAAATCGACCCAACACCATTTGAAGTTGATGTTGCCAGGTTGCAAGCAGAACTGGACAGTGCAGCCAGCCAGTTAACGCTTGCTAAAAATGACTATGAGCGCGGTCAGCGTCTTAGCAAACAACAGGCAATCTCTCAGGAGGCCCTTGATGGTCGCTTCGCGGCATTACAACAGGCACAAGCCAATGTGTCTGCCATCAGTGCAGCACTGAAACGCGCCGAACTGGATCTGTCTTACACCAAGGTAACCGCACCCGTATCCGGACGGGTATCTCGTGCCCACATTACACAGGGTAATTATGTTACTGCCGGTCAGAGTGCACTTACCAGTATTGTGTCAGTTGACGAAATGTACGCCTATTTCAGTGTTGATGAGCAAACTTACCTGCGTTATGTGCGCAGCGAAGTCATTCAGAGTGGGTTTGATAACAACAACGCCAATCAACCCGTTGCGCTGGCGTTGTCTGGTGATAACGCATTCCAGTACCGCGGCTACATTGATTTTGTAGACAACCAGGTCGACCAGCAAACCGGCGGCATTACGGTAAGAGCACGTTTTAGTAATGACGATGGCGTGTTAATGCCTGGTCTGTATGCGCATATTCGCCTGGCAGGCAGTCAGCCACACGACGGCATTTTAATTGATGAAAAAGCCGTGGGTACCGATTTAAACAACAAGTTTGTGTTGGTCGTGGCGCAAAACAACGCCATTGAATATCGCCCAATTACCTTGGGGGAATCTGTGGGTGATCTGCGCCTGGTCACCTCCGGTCTTCAACCTGGCGACACTATTGTGGTAAATGGGCTGCAGCGTGTCATGCCCGGTATGACAATTAATCCAGACCCGATCCCAATGGCCGACGACGCCACCTTAACGGCTATTGCTACATCACAAGCCATGCTGGATCCCACACAAATTGCCTTGTCTGCCTCGTTTGACGTAACGGCAACGCAATAGGAGTCATTATGTTTTCCCGATTTTTTATACATCGACCGGTGTTCGCATCGGTCTTATCGCTGCTGTTTATTATTACCGGTAGCATCGCCGTGTGGCAGTTGCCGATCACGGAATACCCGGAAGTCGTGCCGCCTACCGTAGTAGTCACCGCCAGCTATCCGGGTGCTAATCCACAAATCATTGCTGAAACCGTGGCGTCACCTCTGGAGCAGGAAATCAACGGCGTTGAAAACATGTTGTATATGTCTTCACAAGCCAATGCCGATGGCCTGATGACTTTAACGATTACCTTTGCCATCGGCACCGATGTCGATTTGGCACAGTCGCAGGTTCAAAGCCGGGTTGATCGCGCCGTGCCGCGCTTACCTCAGGAAGTACAAAGATTGGGCGTAGTAACAGAAAAATCCTCACCTAACCTTACCTTGGTGGTGCACCTTTATTCGCCTAACGAACGCTACGATATGTTGTATCTGGCAAACTATGCCACGTTAAACGTGAAAGACGAGCTAGCAAAAATAAACGGTGTTGGTCAGGTTCGTCAGTTCGGCGCAGGTGAATTCAGCATGCGTGTGTGGCTGGACCCAAATAAAGTGGCCGCACTGAATCTCACTCCTTCAGACATTGCCAGTGCCATTCAGGAACAGAACCAGCAGGTTGTGGCGGGCAGTTTGGGTGCACAACCGGTAAAGCGAGCTGATTTTAATATTCTGATGAATGTAAAAGGCCGTTTGAGCAATGTGGAAGAGTTTGAAAATATCATCATTAAAGTGGGTGACAACGGTGCGATCAGTCGCCTTAAAGACGTGGCTCGCATCGAGTTAGGCGCAGACTCTTATGCCCTGCGCTCCACCATCGATAACAACCCTGCTGTCGGTATGGGGGTATTCCAATCGGCTGGTTCAAACGCCATTCAGATTTCAGAAGATGTGCGCGCGACTATGGCTATATTGGCTGAAAACTTCCCGGAAGGTGTGGCTTATGAGCTGGCCTACGACCCGACGGTGTTCGTGCGTGGCTCAATTGAAGCCGTGGTAAAAACCTTACTTGAAGCCGTTTTGCTGGTTGTGGTTGTTGTAGTGCTGTTCCTGCAAACCTGGCGAGCGTCTATTATTCCGCTGGTGGCGGTACCTGTTTCCTTAATTGGTACCTTTGCTTTTATGCAGGTCATGGGTTTTTCGTTAAACGCCCTGTCGCTGTTCGGCCTGGTGTTGGCCATTGGGATCGTGGTGGACGACGCCATTGTGGTGGTGGAAAACGTCGAGCGTAATATCAGCGAAGGCTTGTCGCCCGTAGAAGCAACTACCAAAGCCATGAAAGAAGTGACCGGCCCAATTGTGGCAACAACACTGGTACTGGCGTCGGTATTTATTCCTACCGCTTTTATGACCGGCTTAACCGGGCAGTTTTACAAGCAGTTTGCACTAACTATTACCATTTCTACGTTTATTTCGGCGATTAACTCGTTAACGCTGAGCCCTGCTTTATCAGCCTTGTTACTGAAAGGCCATGACGCCCCCAAAGACGGGCTTACCCGATTGATGGACAAGCTGTTCGGTGGCTGGTTGTTTGCGCCGTTTAATCGCTTCTTTGCGCGCCTGTCCAAAGGATATGGGAGCGTGGTGAAGAAGATTATCCGATTCGGTGTGGTAGTGGTGCCGTTGTATGTGGTGTTAGTGGGCGTAACGGGTTTGCAGTTTGCCACTACACCTACCGGGTATATTCCCGCGCAGGACAAGCAGTACCTGATTGCGTTTGCTCAACTGCCTAATGCCTCGTCTTTGGATAGAACCGACAGCGTCATTTCGCGTATGTCCGAGATTGCCCTTGAGCACCCAGGCGTTGCTAATACGATTGCATTTCCTGGACTGAGTGTAAATGGATTCACCAACGCCACCAACAGCGGTATTGTGTTTGTGACGCTGGATGACTTTGCAGAACGCACGGATCCGTCTTTGTCGGCAAATGCCATTGCCGGTGCACTTAACGCCAAGTATGCCTCTATTCAGGAAGCGTTCGTAGCCATCTTCCCACCCCCGCCGGTGCTGGGGCTGGGCACCATTGGTGGATTCCGTCTGCAAATTCAGGACCGTGCTGGTTACGGCTTTGAAGCCTTGAATGATGCCACTATGCAGGTGATGCAGAAAGCCTGGCAGGATCCGGTGCTGGCCGGCGTGTTTTCAAGCTATCAGGTGAATGTACCGCAACTGGATATTGACATTGATCGCGAGAAAGCCAAACAGCAGGGCATCGATCTCAATCTGTTGTTCCAAACCCTGCAAGGCTACATGAGTGCGACGTATGTGAACGACTTCAATCTGTTTGGCCGCACCTTTCAGGTAAATATGCAGGCAGATGCGCCGTATCGCGTAACTGCCGAACAAGTGGGCCAGCTAAAAGTGCGTAATCAGGCGGGTCAAATGGTTGCTTTGGACTCTTTCATTCAGGTTCGTGACGTTGCTGGACCCGACAGAGTGATGCACTACAACGGCTTTCCTACTGCTGAAATTAACGGTGGCCCTGCGCCGGGTTATAGCTCGGGTGAAGCTCAGGCAGCGATTGAAAAGATCCTGGCTGAAACCCTACCTAACGGTATGACTTACGAATGGACAGAGCTGACGTATCAGCAAATCCTGACGGGCAACGCCAATATGCTGGTCTTCCCACTGGTGATTGTGTTGGTATTTATGGTGTTGGCGGCGCAATACGAGAGCGTGCGTCTGCCGCTGGCCATTGTGTTGATCATTCCGATGACCTTGCTGTCGGCATTAAGCGGTGTACTGCTATATGGCGGCGACAACAACATTCTTACCCAGATTGGCTTTATTGTGCTGGTGGGGCTGGCCACCAAGAACGCCATCTTAATTGTGGAATTTGCCAAAGAGTTGCAAGACCAGGGGCTTTCGATCATGGACGCCATTCTGGAAGCAGGCCGACTGCGGTTACGCCCAATTCTGATGACGTCCATTGCGTTCATTATGGGGGTGGCGCCACTGGTGTTTTCTACCGGTGCAGGCGCGGAAATGCGTCAGGCAATGGGCGTGGCGGTATTCTCTGGCATGATTGGTGTGACTATTTTCGGCTTGCTATTAACCCCACTGTTTTATTTCCTGCTGGCAAAGCGCCAGCCTAATACCGCCGTTAAAGCATTATCACCAGAAGGAGAGGCGCATGCTTAAGCTTACTCGTATCGCCAGCGCAATGTTACTGGCCGGCATGGTTTCTGCCTGTGCAGTGGGGCCTGATTACCAGGTTCCCGATAAAGTATCGACTGTTGAGCTAACAACGTCCTACCAAACTGCCGATGCTGTGAAAAGCTGGTGGCAGGCTTTTGAGGACGAGACCTTGTCGTCTTTAATAGAGCTGGCGCTGACGGAAAACCGATCATTGCACGAAGCGCTCGCCAACGTGCGCCGTGCGCAAGCGGTGTTCAGTGAATCTGGTGCTCAGCGTTGGCCTCAGGGCAGTGTGTCCGCAGGCTATCAGGCGGTTGAAAATACGTCGTTGCTCGACGCCGACGATGGCGTACAGCTGCGCGGCTTCAATACCGGACTGTCATTGAACTGGGATGCTGATTTGGCTGGCAAGCTGATGCGAGCAGAGCAGGCAGCCTTAGCCAGAGCTGAACAAGCCAACTTGCTGTGGCGCGATGCCCAACTGCAGGTGATCAGTCAGGTGGTAAACAGTTATGGGCAATATCGTGGTGCGCAGATTCGGTTAGTGTGTGCGCAGATGAACCTGGCCTTTCTGCAGCAAAGTCGGGACGTGATTCAGGCGCAGGTTGATGCAGGAACCGTAACCACCTTTGAGCTAGCGCAAATCGATACCCAAATACACCGGGTTGAAACGGATATCCCATCGATGCGTATCGCTCAGGCGACGGCTAAACGCACACTGGCGGCGTTAGTAGCTCGTCAGGCTGATGAACTTGAGTTGGGCGGTGCCGCCAGTTTACCAACATTGCGATCACCATTGCCTGTAGCGCAAGGCGAAAACTACCTGCAATACCGTCCTGATGTGGCCAGTGCAGAGCGCGCCCTTGCCGCTTCCGTCGCTGATATTGGTGTGGCCACCGCGTCGCTTTATCCGTCACTCTCTGTTACTGGGTTTCTGGGCTTTTTGTCATCGCCAGGTCTGGCATTAAACAGTGCTTCGCAAAGCTGGAGCATTGCGCCCACGTTGCAATGGTCGGGGCTAAACTGGTCGGCAGTAAAAGCACAGGTGCGTGCAGCAAATGCTGACGCTGATGCGCAG